>CAZDYO010000267.1:0-4425 GCA_964509555.1 uncultured Acidimicrobiales bacterium | reverse complement strand
TTCGTTTGTGCGAACGCAGGAATCGATCTCTCCAACGTCGGGCGTGGTCAGGCAGCTCTTCTCCCGATCGACAGCGACCGGTCCGCCCGGGGCATCCGCGATCGGCTGAAGGCCCGCCGAGGGGTCGATCTGGCCGTGATCGTGAGCGACACGTTCGGCCGTCCGTGGCGGCGAGGAGTGACCGACGTGGCCATCGGCTGCGCCGGGATAGGAGCGGTCGCCGACCTTCGGGGCACCCACGACGCTCTTGGTAGGGAACTCCGGGTGACCGAAGTGGCGATAGTCGACGAGATCGCCGCGGCCGCCGATCTCGTGATGGGCAAATCGACCAACACCGCAGTGGCCATAGTGAGGGGGCTCAACCCCGACTGGTTCCGGCGCGGCAACGTGGTCGAAGAGATCGTGAGAGACCCCGCCGAGGATCTGTTCCGCTGAGTCGCCTCGGGCGTGTCAGGTCTTGTACCCGTCTGGGTTGGATCGCTGCCAGTTCCAGTGGTCACGCATCATGTCGTGGATATCGCGTCTCGATGTCCAACCCAGCATCTCGGTGGCATGGGCGGGGTCGGCCCAGATCTTTTCGATGTCACCGGCCCGACGGTCGACGATCTCATACGGGATCTCATGCCCCACCGCTTCGGAGGCGGCGGCCACCACCTCCAACACGGTGCTTCCCACTCCGGTGCCAAGGTTGACCGCGTTGCATCCCGAAAGGCCCCCGGAGAGCGCGTCGAGGGCGGCCACGTGTCCCTCGGCGAGATCGACGACATGTATGTAGTCACGAATCGCGGTGCCGTCGGGGGTGTCGTAGTCGGCCCCGAAGACCCGAAGCTTTTCGAGTCGCCCGACTGCCACCTGCATGACGAACGGAACCAGATTGTTGGGGATGCCGTTCGGATCCTCACCAATGGTGCCGCTCTCGTGGGCACCCACGGGGTTGAAATAGCGCAACAGAATCGTGTTGAGGGGCAGTTCGGCGCACGCGTCGCGCAGGATCTGCTCGCTCATGTACTTGGTCCAGCCGTAGGGGCTTTCCGCCCCGGTCGGTGCCGACTCGGTGACGGGAATCACCTCGGGTTGCCCATACACCGTGCACGACGACGAGAACACCAGACTCTCGACACCGTGGTGGATCATGGCCTTGGCCAATCCGATGGTGGAGCCAAGGTTGTTGTCGTAGTAGTCGAGCGGCTTCTCAACCGACTCTCCGACGGCCTTGAACGCCGCGAAGTGGATCACCTCGGTGATCTCGTGGGATTCGAAAACAGAGTCGAGGGCATCTTGATCCCTCAGGTCGGCCTCCACGAACACCATCTCGGAAGTGGTGAGAGCTCGCACCGCGTCGACGGCCTCTGCGCACGAGTTGGAGAGATTGTCGAGCAAAACAACTTCACGGCCCGATTGGTGAAGCGCGACCGCGGTGTGGCTCCCGATGTAACCGGCTCCGCCGGTGACGAGGGTGGCCATGGTCAGACCGCCTCGGGGATTTTCGATGAGACCACGACAGCACCCGCATCCACGACCGCGTCGTAGCCGATCATCGAAAGACCCGAGACCTTCGCTTGGGCACCAACGGATGCTCCCGGCCCCACCACGGAACCATCCACCAGGGCACCGGCCGCAACAGTTGCCCCGGCCAGGACCGCCGAGTCTCGTACCACCGCGCCGGATTCCACGACGGCACCGGCCATGACGACGGAGTGTTCGACCAACGCGTCGTCGGCCACGGAGGCATCGGGCGAGATCCCGGGCACGGGTCGGCCCCGTAGACCGTCGATCAGGTCAAGTTGGATCTGCAGGTAGGTGGCCGGGGTGCCCGCATCCACCCAGTAGGCGTCGGACTGCACCGCCCAGAGCGCCCCGTCGGCCACGATCGCCGGGAAGGTCTCGCGCTCAATGGAAACCCTGCGGCCCGCGTCGATTCGGTCGAGCACGCTCGGCTCGAAGACGTAGGTGCCGGCATTGATCCAATTGGTGGGAGCCTCATCACGGGGCGGCTTTTCGACAAATCCCAGAACCCGTCCGTCGGCATCGGTGGGGACCACTCCGTAGCGAGACGGGTCGTCGACCGGGGTCAGCGCAATGGTGCCCTCCGCACCGACCTCATGGTGACGACGCCACACCTCCGTGAGGTCGAGGTCGGTGAACACATCGCCGTTGACCACGATGAAAGTGCCGTCGATGCCGGCGGCCGTGGCCGCGAATCGCACCGCTCCGGCGGTGTCGAGCGGTTCGGGTTCGACCGCGTAACACAACTTCACACCGGCACACACCGCGTCGGGGTAGGCATCGCGGAACACATCCTCCTTGTAGCCAAGGGAGAGAACGACCTCATCGACTCCGTGGCTCGCCAAGGTGCCGACCACATGCTCCAGCATCGACCGGTCGACCACCGGCAACATCTGCTTGGGGGTGGCAAGGGTGAGCGGCCGCAACCTGGTGCCGAAACCTCCGACCAAAACGACAGCCTTCATGAATCCTCCTCTTGTGTCCATCCGGAAGGAGACGAACAGCCGATGAACTACCTTCGGCCGCCGGCGCGGGGGACTTAGAGAATCTAGTTGGGGCTCAGGGCCCGGTCGTGGTTGCTGCCCCTCGGGCGTTCACCAACCGGGCTGACTTCAGCCGCCGTGGCCACCATCGTTGGTGATTGGTCCGGTTGATTCCTGGGGGGATCCGGTTGCCTGATCCATGGCGTCGAACCGATCAGCCTCCGGCTGGGGAATCTCCTGGTCGGGAGCCACACGGGCAATGGTGAACGCCTCGCGGTTCTTGTCGAAATGGATGCTCGAGAAACCCGAGTCGTAGACCTTCACCAATTTGATCTCAGGATCAACCTGGAAGCGGGCCACCTTGATGACCGACGGCTGACCGTTGCACTCGGCGCCGGCCTCAAGAGGGGCGAAATCGGGTGCGGTTATGCCGCTGGTGGTGACGGAGGCCCCCATGGAATCCAAGAACACACCGAGCGTGGCATCGGCCCCCGACGCACTGCCGTCGAAGGGATGAATGTGCATCAGGCCGTCGTTGTGGGAATGAATTCCGTGGGGGTCGAGAGAGCCCTGGAAGGCCGGCATGAAGGAATCTGTGACACAGTCGTACACGTCGTAGACGGCATGCCAGTGGTCCTTGCCAACCCGCGGCGATGCGACTGCATCTCTCGATGTGCGCGACACGGCCACGAGCCCGAGACCGAGCAGTACGACCAAGCCCATCGCAAGCGGAAACCCCAGCTCGCGACGCTCGGACGCCCCTCGTGACGATGCGGCCGCCCGGGCGGCGCGTTGGACCTTTTTTGACGAGCTTGCTCTACCCACGAGGGACCACGCTACAGCATCAACCACGCACTTCGGCACGCGGCTCAGTCAGTATCGCGCAACTCCTCGAAGAGATCGATGTAGGCGGCGGCCACGCCGGCGGGCGACACCCACTGCTCGACGAATTCCCTGCCGACCTCACCCATTCGATCACGACGTTGGGGGGAGTCGATCAAGTCGACCAACGCCCCGGTGAACAATTCCTGTTCCTCTGGTTCAACCCAGACACCGGCACCGCTCTCATCGATGATCCGGGTGACCTCGGTGTCTGAGTCGAGCGATGCCAGCACCGGCCGCCCCGCGGCCAGGATCGAATACAGCTTCGATGGCACCGATGACCGGGCCAGACCCTTTCGTAGCGCGATCACGTGTATGTCGGCCGATGCCAGCACCTCCGGGAGCCGTTCCGATGGCTGAAAATCGACGAACCGCACATTGGAGAGCCCTTCGGCACGCCGCTCCAATGAGGGTCGGCCCGAACCGCCACCGTTGATCACGAATACCACGTCGTCACGATCCTGAAGCTCGCGGGCCGCCTCGACCATGAGCTCCAGCGGCTGTGAGAACCCGACATTGCCCGCGTACATCACCACGGTGCGCTCTCCTAGACCGAAGTCGCGGCGGTACGAGGTGAGCCGCGGACCGGGCTGTATTCGATCACTATCGACGAAGTTGGGGATCACCCGGACGGGTGTGTGGCCATCGCCGATCTTCGACTCGACGTTGCGTCGCAAATCGTCGGAAAGCACGGTCACCGCGTCGCAACGTCGATATGTGAACCGTTCGAGCCATTCAGCCAGCCGAATCACACGCTTGTTGGTGATGGCGCCCACTTCCACGGCCACGTCGGGGAAGATGTCCTGGACGTTGTAGACCACCGGCACTCGGCGAGCCCTCGCCGCCAGCCATCCCGCCAGCCCCAGAGTGGGTGGAGGGGCCATGGCCAGGACCGCGTCGGGCCGGCTGCGCTTGAACAGGGAAACCAACCCGACCAGTGTGGTGAAGCCCAGAAAGGCGAACGCCCGGGCGGTGATCTTGGTCTTGTCGGTCGGGAAGGGATGAACACGGGTGACCCGACCCCAATCGGTCGGGTCGGTACGGACAAGCGATC
>CAZDYO010000266.1:0-4449 GCA_964509555.1 uncultured Acidimicrobiales bacterium | reverse complement strand
TCGCCCATCCACTCGCGCAAGGTGTTCTTGAGCTTGGTCTGCTGGATGAACAGGTCGTGCTCGGCCGGTACCTCGGTGGCGGCCTGCGGGGCCTTGAGGTAGAAGCTGAGCCATTCCTGCACGCCCGCTGAACCGGCGCGATGGGCGAGGTCCATGAACAGGGCCAGATCGAGGACGATCGGTGCGGCGAGGATGGAGTCACGGCACAGGAAGTCGACCTTGATCTGCATCGGGTAGCCGAGCCAGCCGAAGATGTCGATGTTGTCCCAGCCCTCTTTGTTGTCGCCACGCGGGGGGTAGTAATTGATGCGAACAACGTGGTCGATGTTGCTGTAGAGGTCGGGGTAGACGTCGGGCTGGAGGATCGAACCGATCACGCCGAGCTTCGAGACCTCTTTGGTCTTGAAGTTCTCGGGGGCGTCGAGCACCTCACCGTCGCGGTTGCCGAGGATGTTGGTGGAGAACCAGCCCCGCACGCCGAGCATCCGGGCCTTGAAGCCCGGGGCCAGCATGGTCTTCATGAGGGTCTGGCCGGTCTTGAAGTCCTTGCCGATGATCGGCACGCCGCGGGTCTCGGCGAGCTCGATCATGCACTTGGTGTCGACGGTGAGGTTGGGGGCACCGTTGGCGTAGGGCACGTCGCTCTGGAGAGCGGCGTAGCAGTAGATCTGGCTGGGGGAGATGTTGTCGTCGTTGGCCTTGAGGCCGGCTTCGAACGCGGCGACGGACTCGTGGACCTCGGAGGGTTCCTGGTAGGCCTCGGTGGAACCACACCAGACCATGACGAGACGGTCACAGCCGTTCTCGACACGGAAGTTCTCGATGTCGGCGATGAGCGCTTGGGCCTGTTCCCACTTCGAGTCGATCTTCTTCACACGCACACCGTCGAGACGGGTGACCCAGCGGTTGTCGAACACCGCGTCCATGGCCGTGATGCCTTCGAGTTCGCCGGAGATCTCCGAAAGGTCGGCGCCTTCGAGCACGCCTGCGGTGCGGGCCGCCTCGAGGGCGTTTGGTGAGATGGGATCCCAGCCGCCGAAGACAAGGTCGTCGAGTTCGGCCAGGGGCACGAACTCGCGGATCTTCGGGTTGCGATTCTCGTCGCGGGTGCCGAGACGGATGTTGGCCATCTGGGTGATGGATCCGATTGGGGCGTTGAGGCCCTTCCTGGCGGCGAGCACGCCGGCCATGAAGGTTGATGAGACGGCGCCCATGCCCGGGGTGAGAACCCCGAGCTTGCCGGTCGCCGGTGCGATGTTTCTTGCAGTCATGATGAGCAGAATAAGCAATACTTCACGTTAGATCTCTCTAGTTAAGCATTACTGAACTAAACTACGTGGGTGTCCGAGTCTCTGCCCGACCTGTCGATCCGTCAGCTCGAATACCTCGTCGCCGTGGTCGACTCGCCCAACTGGGCCACGGCAGCGGCAGCGGTGGGCGTCACCCCATCGGCGCTGTCGCAGGGCCTGGCCGAGCTTGAACGGCGAGTGGGTGTGCCCCTGTTCGACAGGGTCGGCCGCAGACGGACGCTGCGGCCCTCGGCTCAGGTGGTGCTGGCGCATGCCCGGCAGGTCGTGGCCCTCACCGGCGATCTCGCCCACTGGGCCGACCGCACCCGCAGTGGGGCGAGCGGCAGGCTCCGCGTGGGGATGATCGACGCTGCTGCGGTCGGACACTTCCCCGAGGTGCTGCGATCATTTCGGCGCAGCCATCCCGCCATCGGGCTCCACCTGTCGGTGGCCCCATCGGGGGCACTTCTCGACGAGCTCACCAATGGCAGCATCGACATGGCCGTGTGTGTCCAGCCGCCTCTCCCGGTGCGTGGGGTCGACACCGCGTCGCTCCTGATGGAGGACCTGGCCGTCTACGGCCCCGACGACCGGGTCGACGGGCCGGCGTCCGACTGGGGGCCCTGGGTGATGTTTCCCCACGGAAGCCACACCCGATCAGTGGTCGAGAACGGCCTCGAAAAGGTCGGTGCTCCGCTTGACATCGTGGCCGAATCGCATCAACCAGATGTGTTGCGGGCCATGGTCGGCCTGGATCTCGGATTCACGGTCCTGCCGGTGGTGCAGGGGGAGGGCCCGGGTCCGATCCTGGCCCGTGGGCCGGTCATCGCCCATCGGCAATTGGTGCTGGCAACCCGAACCGGATCGGCCATCGATCCGGCGGTGGGTCTGCTCGAACGGGCGCTGAGGGGTTGACCACGCCTAGGCTCTCGAACGACCGAGAACCGAGGAGTTGATGATGAGCAATGCAGCCGCCGCATACGAGGCCATGAAGGAATCAGAGGGCCGCGACGAGGGCCACGGCGAGTGGTTCGAGATCACCCAGGAACAAATCAACCAGTTCGCCGACTGCACCATCGACCATCAATTCATCCACGTCGATCCCGAGAGGGCCGCCGCCGAAACCCCGTTCGGGGGCACCATCGCCCACGGGTTCCTCACCCTCTCCATGCTCACCCATCTGACCTCATCGGTGCCCAGTGAGATGCCACCCCTGACCGGGGTGCTCATGGGGATCAACTACGGATTCGACAAGGTGCGCTTCATCAACCCGGTGAACTCCGGAAAGCGGGTCAGGGCCCACAGTGTGATCAAGAGCATCGAACTCAAGGGGTCGGCGATCAACTCCACCCGCACAATCACCGTCGAGATCGAAGGTGTCGAAAAGCCTGCGCTTGTGGCCGACTGGATCGGCCGAATCGTGTTCGACTCATGACCGGCGCAGCACGATGATCGGAGAGGTCAAGTGAACGATTATCCGATCCGGGTGGGCAGCATGTTGTTCACAATGGTCGACCCCAAACCCGGCCACGAGGTCGAATACAACCGCTGGTACGAGCGTGACCATTTTTACGCCGGGTGCATGGTCGGGCCATGGCTGTTCGCCGGCAAGCGTTGGGTCGCCACCAGAGAGCTGAAGGATCTCCGCTTTCCGAGCGGCGACACCCCGGTGGCGTCTCCCGTCGACAAGGGCTCGTACCTGGCTGTCTACTGGGTGCTCGAAGGCAAGCACGGCGACCATTTCAAGTGGGCTGTCGATCAGGTGATCGATCTCTACAAGTCCGGCCGTGGATTCTCGAATCGGGTCCACGCCCACACGGTGCTGCTCGAGCAGCCATCGGCCCAATACCGTGATCCTGATCCCGTGCCGATCGAACTCGCTCTCGATCACCCCTACAAGGGATTGGCGGTGGTGGCGGTCGACCGGGCCGACGGCGTCCAACAAGGCGATCTCGACGCTCATCTATCCGATGTGGCGCTTCCGGCCCTCATGGCCCCCGACACCGAAACCGGAAGTGGCGTGGCCAGCATGGTGTCGTGGAAATACCAGGACATGGGTTCCGACGACACCGCGAACGCCCCGATGGATCTCGGCATGCCTCCCGGCGGCCCGGAGCGCAGTCTTCAAATGTTCTTCCTCGACGCCGAGCCCACCACCGTGTGGGACCGGTTTCGAACCTACGCCGACAACCTGGCCGCGTCGGGATTGGGCACGGTGGTGTTCGCGGCCCCGTTCATCCCGACGATCGTGGGCACCGACACCTACACCGATCAGCTTTGGTGAACCGGCGGGTGATGGCGGTGGCTCTGGCGGCTGCTCTTGTCGCGGCCGCCTGTTCGGATTCCAGTGTTTTCGACTCGCTCGATCGGGCGCAGTTCGAGGCCAGCACCTCGACCACCTCAACCGGGTCGACACCGTCGGGCCCCACATCCACGCGGCCCGGCAACCTGCCGCAACCATCGGTCTCCTCGATCGCGAAGATCAAGCCGCAGAGCTGCCCCGGTTCCCTGCGTGGATCGGCGATGTCGTGCGGTTTGGCCGAAGTGCCCCTTGATCCGTCCGACCCGACCGGGCGTGCGACCACAATCTCGTTCCTGGTGATGGAGGGATCCGACTCGGGATTCGACACTCCGGTGGCGGTTCTTCAGGGTGGCCCCGGTGGAGCCAGCTCCGACATGGCCGGCTGGTTCCCGCAACGCGAGTTCACCCAGATATTCATCGATCAGCGTGGAACCGGGTTCGGCCCAGTCGTATTCGACTGCTCCGAACTCGACGAGCTCAGTATCGATCTTCTTGCCAAGCCCAGCGACCGGGCCCTCGACCGTGAGCTGAAGGCTTATGGGGATTGTGCGAGCAGGTTCGGTCAGACCAGCGCGCTCGCGTTCACCAACACGGCCTCCCTGGCCGCCGATGTCGAGTCGGTGATGGCTGGGCTGGAACACGACCGTTGGGTGGTCTACGGCGTGAGCTACGGCACCACGATCGGTCTGGAACTGTTGCGCCGATCGGCGCGCGGCCTGGTGGGAGCGGTTCTCGATGGTGTGTATCCGCCTGATTTGGATGTCGACAAGGCCATCGCCTTCTCGGCCGACCGGTCGATCGGCGCGAGTGACTCCGCCGGTGCCGTCGATGCCGGCTGCCCCACCCTCACAGACGGCG
>CAZDYO010000265.1:0-4452 GCA_964509555.1 uncultured Acidimicrobiales bacterium | reverse complement strand
GCCGCGCCCGACGGAACCTACGCCCTGCCGTTGTGGCGCCTCAATGCTGCGTCGACTCAGCCCGACCAGTTCTGCCTGGAAGGATCGGTCAACACCGCAGGTGCGACCATCGAATGGTTGGTGTCGGTCGGACTTCTGGCGGAGGTATCGGCGCTTGATCCTGTCGTCGCCGGGTCGCGGGGTCCCGCCGGGTTCGTACCGGCATTGTCGGGCCTGGGGTCTCCGGCCCTCGACCCTGAGGCTCGGGGTCTCATTGGCGAGATCGGCCTCGACACGACAGCGGCCGATCTGGTGGCCGGCGCGGTGCAGGGAATCGCGGCGCGCGTCGCCATCATCGCCGACACCATCAACGTGGGAGACACCATCATCGTCGACGGCGGCCTGAGCAGAAGCCGACAGATGCTGGCCGCGGTCGCCGACCTGACCGGCCGGACCGTGCATCCCACCGCCGACCCCGAAACCACATTGCGGGGGGCGGCCATGTTGGCGGCGACGTCGGTGGGATTCGCCATGGCCAACGACGCCGGGATCGTCCCCGACCCGATCGAACCGTCGATGAGCGTCGACCAGAGGGAGTCGATCATGGACCGATACCTGGCGTTCGAGGCCACTGTCAGGAGGCAATGATCCTCACGAGGTCTCGTCTTCGATCCGGGGGAAGAGCACCGCCGTGGAGCGTTGGGTGATGGGGGCGAACCGCGATTGCTCCCCGACCGGAACCGGTGGCTCGACCACGATTCTGAAGGCGAGAAACAGCGCCATGAGAGAGAACGACACAGTGAGCGTCCAGTAGAAGCCCGAAGCCCACCAGTGCATGGCGACGGCCCCCACGAGAGGACCGATGGTGGCGCCAACCCCGTTGGTCATGATCAACAGGCTGGCCGCTCCGGCCCGTTTCTGGTCCGGTATCCAGTCGTTGGAGTATGCGACCGAGAGGCTGTAGAGCGGGTATGAGGCACCGCCGATACCCAGAATCAGAAGCGTGGGAATCCAACCGGTGTCCGGAGCGACCAGACCACCGAGAGACAAGAAGGTGGCGGCGACGGCGGTAGCGAGCATCACCGGTCGTCGTGGGACCCGGTCAGAGATGGTGCCCAGAGGAATCTGAAACGCCACCGCGCCCAGGACCACCGCGGTGACGAATATGGAGATCTGGGCAGTGGACATTCCGACCTGCACGGCATGGACGGCAGCGAGCCCACCGATCGTTCCGCCGGCGAGCCCGGCCAGGAAGATGGCGATCAGACCGGTCTGGATGGTGGCCCGCATCTCGCGAAACGACATCGGTTCGGGCTCGGCGATCGGTGGCGAACTTTGCGCCGACAAGGCCATGGGAACGAGCGAGACCGATACGAGGGCACTGGCGATCACGAACAGCTTGAAACTCGCGGGATCGGCCACGTTGAGCATCAGTTGCCCCACCGCGGTACCGCCAGTGGCCACCACCATGTAGGCCGACATGATCGTGCCCCGGGTGGTGTTGGTGGCCCGATCGTTCAGCCAGCTCTCCGAGACCACGAACAGACCGGCCATGCAGAATCCGGTGGCGAAGCGCATGAGGGTCCAGCTGACAGGGTTGAGCCAAAGACTGTGGAACAGAACCGCAGCTGACGCCAGCGACGCAAACGCCGCGAACACCCGGATGTGACCGACACGTGAAAGGGCAACGAACGTTGCTCGGCAACCGATCAGGAATCCGGCGTAGTAGCTGGCCATGATCACACCGATGGCAACGGTGTCGAACCCTTCGAGGGTGGACCTGACCCCGAGAAGCGTGGACTGAAGGCCGTTGCCGACCATGAGGAACAAGACGCCTCCGAGCAGCGCCCAGGTTGCGGCGAGGGTCGACCGAACCGACGGCTTGTTCGGATCGAGGTTCGGCGTTCGGGTCACGCGCCCAAGTGTGACATCATCGCCGGTCATGCGACTCGATCATCCACGTGTTCAACCGATCAGCGACCAGGAGGCCAACGAGGCCCAGCAGCAACTCTTCGATCGTCTCCGACGCCCCGATGGGGAGGTCCTGGGAATCTTCCGCACGATTGCCAACCACCCCGACCTGGCCCGACGATGGATGGTGTTCGCCACCCACGTGCTGGTGAAGTCGACGCTGTCGGCGCGGGTGCGCGAGTTGGCCATTCTTCGCGTGGGTTGGGTGTGCCGGGCCGAGTACGAATGGGGTCAACACGTCGAGATCGCACGTGAGTGCGGGTTCACCGACGAGGAGATTCGGCGGATTCAGGCCGGTCCGGAGGCCGATGGCTGGAACCCCGACGACCGGGCCGTGCTGCGGGCGGCAGACGATCTTCTAAGAGACTCGTTCATCACCGACGAGGTGTGGGCCGAGCTGGCCGAGTCAATGGCCACCGAGCAGATCCTCGACCTGATCTTCACCGTGGGTCAATACAACCTGGTGTCGATGGCCCTCAACTCGCTCGGAGTTCAGCTCGAGAACGGTGCCCCCACCTTCAGGGTCTGACCGAACGGAGCCGCGAGAACTCACGGGCGACGAAGCGTTCGAATCGCATCGCAGGATTCCATCCACCGGGGGACAGACCGGCCTTGAGGTGAAGGTGGTCGAGGAACTCATCGGGGTCGGGTAGTTGGTCCCACACGACCGGCAGGAACAAGCCTCGGTGGTTTCCCAGGCTGAGCACCAAGCCGTCGATGCGGGGTCTGATCAGGGATATCAGCTCGGCACGCGACGAGGCGTTGATCTGTTGCATGGCCGACAGCACCGACACCTCCAGTTCACAGCGGTCGAACTCGTCCGGCCGAAGCGGCGGCAACCTCGGGTCACTGAACGCCGCGGACCGGGCCATGCTCTGAACCTCGTGGGCGAGCGGACTGGTGGACTCGAGCATGCCGATGCAGCCGTTGAGCCGGCCGTCGACGTGGACGCTCACAAAGGTCGCGTGGGGCTCCACCAGAACGTCGGGTAGGTGATCAAGGTCGGCCGGCCGCGTGGAACGGCCGGCGAGCCCGTCGGCGATGGCCGCCTCCGCCAGGTCGAGCAGCAGTTCGCCGGCCTCGGGAGAGATGTCGGGCGCGACGGGTTCAGGAAACTGCGAAGGCTCCATAGCCAACCACCCGTTCCTTGTCGCCGGCGGTGTCGCCGGAGTTGCGAAGATCAAGTTGGTGAACGGTGAGACCCCGGTTCTTGGCCGCTCGGAGCAGGCCCCGCAGGGGACGGCAACCGCAGGCGTCGTGGTCGCCTATCCGGGTCGGGTCCATGGCGAGGATCTGTCGGGCGGTGGCGTTGTCGCGACTGACGGCCTCCCCGTGGGGCAGATAGTGGGACAGGTCGGTGCTCACAACGACGATCGTTTCGGGGGTGTCCCACACGGCATCGATCGTGTCGGATACCTCCGCTGGGTCGGTCTCGCCCACGACTAGGGGCAGCAGGGTGAAGTCGTCGAGCACGGTCTGGAGAAACGGCACCTCCACCTCGAGGCTGTGTTCGGGGGCGTGGGCGCGGTCGTTGACATGCGCCCACGGGAATCCCAGCACGGATGAGCGGAGTTCGTCGTCGATGGCCACGCGTCCCAGAGGGGTGTCCCATGCCTCGACGGATGTGACCCCGATCCCGTCGAGGTGGATCCGGTGGCTTGGTCCGAGGAGCACCACTCGATGGACCTTGTGACGTATCGGTTCGAGCAGGGAAAACGCCGACGCCGCGATGGCCCCGGAGTAGACATAGCCCGCGTGGGGGGCAACAAGTGCACGGGGTACAAGGTCGGGATCGGCGGGGACCGCATGGCGAAACGCCCTCTCGATCTCGGTCTCCAGATCCTTGCGGTTCGACGGGTAGAACATGCCGGCCACAACCGGCGGCCTCACCCGACGCTGGGTGGGACTCATGGCCGGGTCCTCCCGGGTGCTGACATTTTCACTGGTTGACGCCTTGATCCCCAATTGCCGGGTGGACCGTTGATCACCCCGGCCAGGGAGGTACCGCAACCGTTGCAGCGTCCGTCGTCGGTCAGGTTCCAGCGGCCGAGTCGGTAGCCGTCGCGACTGATCAGTGTTGAACCACATTGGACACATGTGGTGCTCTGCCCGTCGGGGTCGTGGACGTTTCCCGTGTAGGCGTGGTTGACGCCGTTGTCGATGGCGATCCGTCTGGCCCGTGTGAGGGTGGCCGCGGGAGTGGGGTTGCGATCAAGCATTTTGAAGTCGGGGTGGAACGCAGTGAAGTGCATCGGCACGTCGGGTCCGAGGTTGTCGACCACCCACCGGGTCATTCGATCGAGTTCGTCGTCGCTGTCGTTGAGGCCCGGAATCAGCAGGGTGGTGAGCTCCACCCACACGTCGGTGTCGTGGACCAGATACTCGATGGTGTCGAGAACCGGCTGGAGGGCACCACCACAAACCCGATGGTAAAAGTCGTTGGTGAACGCCTTGAGATCGACATTGGCCGCGTCGAGCACACCGGCCAACTCGCGGCGCGGG
>CAZDYO010000264.1:0-4532 GCA_964509555.1 uncultured Acidimicrobiales bacterium | reverse complement strand
TCGGGGCGGGTGCCCCAGATCTGTTGTCTGTTCGGGCCGAGCGCGGCCGGCGGCGCCTACATCCCATCATTTTGTGATGTTGTGCTAATGGTTGAGGGCAACGCCTCGATGTATCTCGGTTCCCCCCGCATGGCCGAGGAGGTCATCAACGAACACGTCACCCTCGAGGAAATGGGCGGTGCCCGCATGCACGCGACGGTCTCCGGTTGCGGCGACAATCTCGTATCCGACGACGATGAGGCCATCGAGACCGCCAAGATCCTTTTCTCGTATCTTCCCACCTCGTGGGAGGAAGCCCCGCCGTCGTTCGCCGCGGCCGAGCCGGTCCTGACTCTCAGCGCCGATGCGATACCAACCGACGACAAGATCGGCTACGACATCCACGGCGTGATTGACGGCCTGGTCGACGCCGACAGCTTCTTCGAGATCAAGCCGCTGTTCGCCCCCGAACTCGTGGTCGGATTGGCCCGCCTGTCGGGGAATTCGGTGGGGATCGTGGCCAACAACCCGGCGGTGAACGGCGGGGTCCTGTTCGTCGACTCCGCCGACAAGGCCGCCCGGTTCATCTGGATGTGTGATGCCTACAACATCCCGCTGGTCTATCTGGCCGATGTCCCGGGTTTCATGATCGGAACCGAGGTGGAACGCCAGGGCATGATCCGTCACGGCGCGAAGATGATCACCGCAGTGTCGGAAGCCACGGTGCCCACGGTTTCGGTGATCCTGCGCAAGGCCTACGGGGCCGGTCTCTACGCGATGTGCGGTCCGGCATTCGCTCCCGACGCGTGCCTGGCCCTGCCGTCGGCCAAGATCGCGGTGATGGGCGCCGAGCCGGCCGTCAACGCGGTGTTCGCCAATCAGATCGCGGCGATCGAGGATCCCGACAAGCGCCGGAAGTTCATCGACGACCGCCGAAGGGAATTCGATGAGGATGTCGACCTGCTGAGATTGGCGTCGGACCTGGTGATCGACGCGGTTGTCGAACCCCACGAACTACGCCGAGAGTTGATCATCAGGCTGGCCCTGGCGGCTTCCAAGGACCGGGGGTTCAGCCGGCGCCGCCACGGAGTGCCGCCGGTCTGACCCGCGGGAGCTATTCGGCAGCTTCGGACAGCGCCTCCGACAGCGTCGGGTGAACCAGGATGCTCTCGTGGATGTCTGAGACGGTCAGGCCGTTTGTGGCCGCAACCGCGATCACCGAGATCAACTCAGCCGCATGTCGGCCCACGATCGATCCACCCAGAACGACACCGGTGTTCGGATCGGAGACGATCTTCACGAAACCGCGGGAGTCGTCGTTGATCAGCGCCTTCGCAGCCGACGCGAACGGCACCTTGGTGACCCGAACCTTGCGTCCTTCGGCAAATGCGTCGGCTTCGGCCAGGCCCACATCGGCGATCTCCGGTTCAGTGAATATCGCCGAGGCCGCCTTGTCGTAGTCGAGGTGGCGATGGCTGCGCACGGTCATGCCCATGGCGTGCTCGGCGATCTTGCGGCCCTGCATGGAGGCCACCGACGACAACGGCAGACGGCCGGAGATGTCGCCGGCTGCGTAGATGTGGGGCACGTTCGACCGGAGGTGAACGTCGACCGGGACATATCCCCGCTCCGACGCGACCCCGGCGTTCTCGAGACCGAGCATCTCCGTGTTGGGTATCGACCCGATGGCCACCAGGGCATGCGACCCGCGGGCCACGCGGCCATCGTCGCAGCTGACGATCACCTCGTCTCCCACCCGTTCCACCGAGGTGGCCCGGGCGCCCTTGAGAAGCTTCACTCCCCTGGCGAGAAAGTCGGTCTCCAACGCGGCCGCCACCTCGGGATCCTTCTGCGGCAGAACCTGCTGCCGACTCACGACGAGGGTCACCTCGCTCCCCATGGACTGGAACATGTGGACGAACTCGACACCGGTCACACCGGAACCGATCACGACGATGTGATCCGGCAGTTCCGGTGGCGGGTAGCAATCGCGGGTGAGAAGAATCCGGTCTCCGTCGACATTCGCCCAATCGGGGACCCGGGGCCTGCTTCCGGTGGCCAGAACTATGGCGTCGGCCTCGATCTCGCGAGTGCCGTCCTCAGACACGACCGACACGAGGTTCGGACCGAGCAAAGACCCGATTCCGTCGATCATCTCGACACCCTGGCTGGTGAGGAGGGTGCGCACCGAACCCTCCAAACGACTCTCGATTGCCTTCAGCCGCTCCTTCAGCTTGTCGAGGTCGACACTCGAGCCTTCATCGCGCAGACCCATCCTCATGGCCCGACCCATGAACGATCTGGCGTTGCCGGTGGCGATCATCGCTTTCGAGGGAATGCAGTCCCACAGATGGGCGGCGCCGCCGAAGGTGTCGCGTTCGATCAACACCACCTCGGCTCCGAGTCGTGCGGCATTCGTGGCGCAGGAGTGCCCTCCGGGGCCACCCCCGATGATCACTAGACGAGTCGACATGGTCCGACAATATCGGCACCGATTACCGACCTGGGGTGACCCGGGCATCGCGAAGAGTCATCGTCGCGGGGGTACATTCGTCGATCGTGGTGAGACGACCGACCAAGATCGCTGGGAGCGATACGACCGAGTCGACCGTTGGTTGGCAAATCATCGTGTCCGTTGCCCTCGTCATCGCCGCGATCGGAGGCACGGTTCTCCGATTCGTCACCACCTCACCCATGTGGATCGACGAAGCCCTATCGGTCAACATCTCCGCCCTCGGCCCGTCGGGGGCCATAGCCGCCCTGCATCACGACGGTCATCCCCTGCTCTACTACCTGCTGCTCGGGTGGTGGACCGACGTTTTCGGCACCTCCGATTTCGCGGCCCGCGCCCTTTCCGGAGTCTTCTCGCTCGGATCGGTGCCGGTGCTGGTGATTGTCGCTCGGCGACGCTACGGCGCCGGCGTCTCACGCCACACGCTCGGCCTGGCTCTCGCGGCTCCATTCCTCGTCAGATACGGTACCGAGGCCCGCATGTACTCCATGCTGGTGTTCCTGGTGGCTGCCGGTTGGCTGATGTTCGACCGGGCCATCGATCGGCCCGATCTGTCCCGCCTGGTACCGCTCGCTCTCGTTGCCGCCGCCTTGACCAACACCCACTACTGGGCCTTCTGGCTGTTGGCGTCAGTGGCCCTCGGAATCCTCTGGCATTGGCGCAATGCGGCCCCGGCCGATCGAACAACCGACATCCGGGTTCTCACGGCACTGGGCGTGGGCGCGTCCACGGTCCTGCTGTGGCTTCCGGTTCTTCTCGATCAGGCCGCCCACACCGGAACCCCTTGGGCGCCGAGGGCCCGACCGGCAGAGGTGTTCGTCGAGACTGTTCAGGCCATCGGGGGTGGTCGACGCTTCGAGCCGATGCTGCTCGGGATCGTGCTGGTTGTGCTCGTGGTGCTCGGTGCCACCTACGCCGGCCGTACCGACCGGGAGCTCCGACTCTCGACCACAGCACTCCCGTCGACCATCGGCCCGGTGTGGATGATCACAGCCACCCTCACCGTGGGCGGACTCGCTTCGTTGGTTCTCGACGGTGCATTCGAGGCCAGGTATGCGGCGGTCATCATGCCTTTCATGATCGTGCTGTCGGCTCGCGGCTCGGCGGCGCTGGGTCCGCGTGCCGCTCCGGCCGCTCTGGCATTTCTGGTGCTCGGCGGATTGTTCGTCGGAGCCGACGAGGCCCGCCGGGACAGGAGCCAGGGCAGAGAGGTGGCGTCCGCGATCGACAACTTGGCCGTCCCCGGCGACATTGTGGCGTTCTGCCCGGATCAACTGGGCCCGCCCACTCTTCGCTATCTCTCATTCGACGGCCCGGCTGTGTCATACCCTCCCGGGTTTGATCCGGGTCGGGTGAATTGGAGCGACTACCTCGAGCGGATCGCTGCCGCCGATCCGTCTGCCTTCGCCGCTGATCTCGACCGGGCCGCCGGCCCCCATGCAATCTTCCTGGTCTTCAATTCGACCTACAACGGCTTCGAGGGCCGGTGCGAGACCATCGTCAACACCCTCACGAATCTCGGTCGAGACGATCACATCCTGGTAAACGGCCGACCAATCTTCCAACCCATGTTCCTGCGTCGGCTCGGTGCCGCGCCATGACCGCCTTCACTGCCCGCAGAGCACTGCCGCGGTCCTGGGCCGTCGACTTCCGTGGCGCAGCACCGGCTTGGGTGCAGGCCCGCATCTACGTGCTCTCCGCCTACATCGTCACCAAGGCGATAATCAACCGGCTCGAGCCACCGCCGGCCTTCTCTCCGGTCAACGACGGACTGTTCGCGTGGGACGGCACGTGGTACCGCATGATCGCCGAGCACGGCTACCACGACTCCGCCGATCCCGCGCTCCGGTTCTTTCCGCTGTGGCCCCTGCTCGGCAGGTTTGGTTCCTGGCTCACCGCTGGTTCCGTGGATGCCGCTCTCATCGTCGGCGCCAACCTGGCGGCGCTGGCCGCGGCCGTGCTCATTCATCGCATGGTCCGGCTGGACTCCGGAGCTGCTCAACTGGCCCGAGCTTCGGCCACGCTGCTGTCCCATGTCGCC
>CAZDYO010000263.1:0-4545 GCA_964509555.1 uncultured Acidimicrobiales bacterium | reverse complement strand
GCTTCGGCGGGTCACTGGTGCGCAACTCGGCCAACTCATGTTCCCCCAGTTCGACGCGTCGGCTCCCAGGGAGACATTCACCAAGGGAATGGCTGCATCTCCCGGTGCCGCGGTGGGTCGAGTGGTGTTCGACTCCGACACCGCGGTCGAATGGGCCGGGCGCGGCGAGACCGTGGTGTTGCTCCGCAAGGAGACCAATCCCGACGATCTCGCCGGCATGGTCGCTGCGGAAGGAATCCTCACCGCCCGCGGCGGCAAGACATCACACGCGGCCGTTGTGGCCCGCGGCATGGGTAAGACCTGTGTATGCGGCGCTGGCGACATGGACGTCGACTACGAGACCAGAACGGCCACCTGCGGGGCGTCGACGATCTCGGAAGGTGATGTCATCTCAATCAACGGCTCAACCGGTGAGGTTTACTCCGGCGAGATCCCGGTGGTGCCCTCACCCGTATTCCGAATGCTCGAGGATGGCTTGGAGGAGGCGCTGCAGGGGGCCGAACCCGAGAGCGCAGAATTGGTCGTCGCGGTCGATCGGATCCTGGGGCATGCCGATCTCACCCGTCGCCTGAGGGTGCGGGCCAATGCGGACACCCAAGTTGATGCCTCACGAGCACGATTGTTGGGAGCCGAGGGAATCGGCCTCTGCCGTACGGAACACATGTTCCTCGGCGACAGACGCGTTCTGGTGGAGCGAGTGATTCTCGCCGACACCCAAGAGGAACAGGACGAGGCTCTCGCGGCGCTGCTGCCCCCGCAACGTGGGGACTTCATCGAGATTCTCGAGGCCATGGACGGCCTTCCGGCGACGATCCGTCTGCTTGATCCGCCCCTTCACGAGTTCCTGCCCGACCATTGCGAGCTGCGGGTGAGAGTGGCAGTCGCCGAGGAGCGAGGGGATGTCAACCCCGATGATGTTCGGCTGCTGGCCGCCGTTGAGCGACTCCAGGAAGCCAACCCGATGCTGGGTCTCAGAGGCGTGCGACTCGGTCTGGTGGTGCCCGGACTGTTCATGCTTCAGGTGAGGGCCATAGGTGAGGCCGCAGTGGCCCGAACCAAGGCCGGGGGCGACCCTCATGTCGAGATCATGGTTCCGCTGGTCGGTTCGGTCCGCGAGCTCCACCTGATCCGCGATGAGGCCGAGGCCCTGATCACGGAGATCGCCGCCGACTCCGGAGTTGATCTCAACATCGCGATCGGCACCATGATCGAGCTGCCGCGAGCCGCGCTTACCGCCGGCGAGATCGCCGAGGCCGCCGATTTCTTCTCGTTCGGCACCAACGACCTCACCCAGACCACATGGGGGTTCTCCCGAGACGATGTAGAGGCCGCGTTCTTCTCCACCTACCTCGAAAAGGGTGTGTTCAAGGTCTCGCCGTTCGAGACGATCGACATTGACGGGGTCGGAGAGTTGGTCCGAATTGCGTGCACGAACGGCCGAGTGCAGCGCCCCGACATCCATCTCGGGGTATGTGGCGAACACGGCGGCGATCCCGAATCGATCCATTTCTTCGACCGGGTCGGTCTCGACTATGTGTCGTGCTCGCCGTTCCGTGTCCCCGTCGCTCGCCTCGAGGCCGGCCGCTCAGCATTGCTTGCAGAGTGAGCTATGCGCTGTTCCAGTGCGTGAACGCCGCATGTCGCTTCAGATTCCCGGCCGCGGTCGATGCCGAACCCGATGGCGGATACGAGTGCCCTCATTGTGGATCGCCCACTCCGGTTTCGGACGGCACCGAGGTCGCCCCCACCGATCGGGACACCTCGTGGTCGACCGATGAGACGGGGACCGCCGGCCACCTCGAGTTGTTTCTCGACAACATCAGGTCGGTCGGCAACGTCGGATCGCTGTTTCGCACCGCCGACGGGGTCGGGGCCCGGGCCGTTCATCTTTCGGGCATCACCGCCACCCCGAATCATCCCCGGTTTGCCAAGTCGGCACTCGGAGTGCCCCTTCCCTGGACCCACGGCCTCAACGGAGTTGATCTGGCTCGTGATCTCAAGAGTCGCGGCTACGCGCTGTGGGCTCTGGAGGAGACCCCCGGGTCCGATGACATATTCGGGATCGACCCGCTCAGGGCGGTGGACAAGATCGTGTTGGTGGTCGGCAACGAGGTGATGGGAATTGACCCGGCGATCCTCGAACTGTGCGACCGGGTCGTCTCGATCCCGATGCGAGGAGTGAAGAGATCTCTCAATGTCGTGGTGGCCTGTGGAATAGCCGCCTACGTTCTTCTCCATGGCCGACCCGAGCAAGCGACTTCCTGACTGGCTCGACCCCTTGGGCATCAGCGGTTCGATCCTCGACCCGTTCGCCTTGTTTGCCGATGCTGCCCGGATGGTCGTGCCGCCGGGAGAGTCGATTTCGTGGATGATGACCATGGCGGCGCGCCGGTTGGTGGGACGCAGGTTCCGGACACACGGCGATCCGATGATCACGGCCACGGTGGCCGGGGTCCACGAGGTGGTTCCGGCCATGACCATGTCGATGCCCGGTGTGAGAAGGCCCATAGCGGTGTGGGACAGGGTCGGGGTATCGCTGAAGTCAGTGGGGGTCGATGGAAAGCCTGTGAGCAGTGTGGACATCGTGGCCGAGGGTGTGGGCGTCGCCGACGTTGCTGCCCAGTCCGTTCTTGTTGCCGATGTCCATCTCACCGTCAGGCTCACCGAGGATGACCTGCGGGCCTGGCTCAGCGACGGCGCGCTCGACGCCGAGGTCGACATGCACACCGGTCTGGCTACCGCCAGGCCATGGCGCCGCGCCGGATGGATCAGAGTGGTGGCGCGCCCCGAGGTCGGTGCGGCCAATGTGTCGGTCAGGCTCACGCACCTGGAAATCGGCAGGGTGAGGATTCCCCTGCCGAGATGGGTGCCGAGGGTGAAAGGGCCCGAATCGCCGGATGTCGGTGGCGTACTCGATATCAAGGGCGTTGACTTTTCCGACGGGCAGCACGCCGAAGTCACTCTCACGGGTCGCGACATCGAGCTGGCCGTCGACATTCCCCGTTTGGTTGCCGATGTCGGGTTGGAGGGTCCGAGGACGGTGACCAGGATTCTGACGCTCTAGTCGGTGTCGGCCTCGGCCAAGAACGATTCGTAGATCCTGATGAGGACCTGTTTTTGTTCGGAACTCAGGTTGTTCTGGGAGCGGATGGCGTCGACCAGGTTCGACTCACGTTCGGAATCGAGAATCCCTGCCTTCACGTAGAGGCTCTCAGACGACAGCTGGAGCGCGCGGGCTATCTGCTGGAGGATCTCGGCGGAGGGCCTCTTGAGACCGCGCTCGATCTGGCTCAGATAAGGGTTGGATACCCCGGCAAGATCGGCGAGTTTCCGGACGCTCAGTTCGGCCTGGTGACGCTGCTCGCGGATGTATTCTCCGAGTTCACGCCATGTGTCGCGAGGATCAAGCGGTCGGTTCATCGTCAATACCCTATGGACGCGACTCGACCGGGCCGGCGATGCCGGCCCGGTCGTTGATCGGTTTGGGGGAGAAACCGATCAGATCTCTTCGGTCTTGGAGGCCTTCTTGGAGGAGGCCTTCTTGCCGGCACTCTTCTTGGCGGGGGTCTTGGTGGCGGGGGCCTCCACATTGAGGAAGTTCCAAGCGGCTTCGCGGCGCTCGTTGATGACTTCACCGACACGTGCCGGGAGGCGCTCTTCAAGCTTGGCGGCACGAGTGACGTTGCCCTCGTGGAGCTTGATCAGGGCCTCTGCCCCACGGTTGCGGGCGATCTTGGCCTGCTCCTCGACGAAGTCGGGGACCGAGATGTTGACCGAGGAGAACAGCTTCTCGGCACGCTGTTCGATGCGATCAGCGATCTCTGGGCGCTGCTCGCGGATGCTGTTGGCCACCGCATCGGAGATGATGAGGTTGACGCCGACGGAGGTGTAGGCGACGTTCTTGACCTGATCGAGTACTGCGGTCATGGGGGGACTCCTGGTTAGGGTTTCGTGATCTGGAGGTGTACGGACGGCCAAGCGGCCTGCCTTGGCGCTAACTATAGTTAGCGCGCTGGGCAAGCACAACCGTTTTCTAGCAAATATGCAAACTTATGTAAGCAGTACACATTGAGTCACCCACAGCCGTATCGATTGCACGTGATGGGCGACCATTGGCTGCCCGACCTCAGCGGGCCCACGGCCCTCGGACAGCTTGTATCTCGCGCCAAGGAGTCCCGAGACCCTATCGCCACCCAACAGCTGTGCTCAACGATCGAGACCTTCGTGGCCCAAACCCGACAGCTCGGCGGTCATCCATCGCACGGAGCGAGGGCCACCGTGGTGGCCGCGGTGCCGGCCAATCCAACCTCGGCTGATCACCTGGCGTTGCACCTTGCCGAGGCTGTCGGAAACGCGCTCGGCGTGACCGCGGACGATGAAGTCATCGTGAGACACAACCCGACGGCGAGGCTACGCGACACCGATCCTGCGCTGCGCCGCGACCTGGCGGTGAGTGCCGGCTATGAGGTCACCCGACCGCTCGAAGGTGCAACCGTGGTTCTGGTCGACGATGTGATCCTCACCGGAACAACCGTCGGACTCATC
>CAZDYO010000262.1:0-4545 GCA_964509555.1 uncultured Acidimicrobiales bacterium | reverse complement strand
AGGGGGTGGGGGGAGGGCGGCCCACTCTTTACCTACACGACGCACTTCCGATCTTATCACCTTGACGATGCCGTCGGTCTCACCGACTATCTTGGCCCGTCCGTTGCCGATGAAATGATGGGACGAGGTGACCACATCGAATCCCGCGGCGATGGCCGCATCCTCGGTGTATCCCGCGAATGCCACCTCCGGATGACAGTAGATGCACCAAGGGGTGCCCAGATGGTCGAGGGGTTGGGGGTCTTCGCCAAGAATGTCCTTGATCGCCAACATTCCCTCTGCGAACCCCACGTGAGCCAGTTGTGGTGTCTTGATCAGGTCGCCAACAGCCCAAACCCCGGGCTCGCCGGTTCGACACCGACCGTCGGCTTCAACGAAACCGCGATCGTCGACCACCACACCGGTGCCCGACAAATCGAGAAGATCCGAATACGGGCGCCTGCCGACCGACACCACCACGAGCTCCACCTCGACCGACTCGTCGTCGCCGAACGCCACTTTGGTGGTGGTGCCGGAGGGATCGGGGGTGTGACCATGCACCGAAACACCGGTGCGCACCTTGATCTTACGCTTCTTGAATGAACGTTGGACGACCTTGGCCGCATCGGAATCACAGCCGGCCAGGATCTGTGGCATTGCTTCGAGGATCGTGACCTCGGTGCCCAGATCGGACATCATCGAGGCGAACTCGCAGCCGATGGCGCCACCGCCGATCACCACCGCCGATGCCGGCAGCTTCTCGATCGACAGCATCTCATCGGAGGTGACCACGAGCTTTCCGTCGATCTCGAAACCCGGAATGGTTCGGGTCTGGGACCCGGTGGCCAAAATGACGTTGGTGGCCCGGATCTTCATGTCGCCCGACTCGCCGCCGGTGATCGAAACCGTGTGGTCGGCGCCCAGCGACCCGGAACCGTTGTAGACGGTGACCTTGCGACCCTTCAGCAGGCCGGTGAGGCCACCGACCAACTGGTCGATGATCGTCTGCTTGCGGGTGAGGGTCACCGACCAGTCGATCGTGGGCTCGGCGGAGTTGATCCCGAACTGCGAGGCGTTCTTGACTGTGCGGTAAACGTGGGCGGTCTCAAGAAGTTCCTTGGCGGGTATGCAGCCAACATTGAGACAGGTGCCCCCGATCCAGTGATTCTCGACCAGTCCGATGTCGAGGCCCGCACTGGCCCCGTACAGAGCAGCGGCGTATCCGGCCGGGCCCCCACCGATGACAATCACGTCGTGTTGAACATCCGACACTGGTTTCTCCTTGGTCGGGGTGACTCTATCCACTGAGATTCGGGCTTGGCCGGGACCTCAACCGAGCATGGC
This sequence comes from uncultured Acidimicrobiales bacterium, assembly GCA_964509555.1. Taxonomy (GTDB): domain Bacteria; phylum Actinomycetota; class Acidimicrobiia; order Acidimicrobiales; family Aldehydirespiratoraceae; genus SZUA-87. The sequence goes on along the minus strand of CAZDYO010000262.1, from coordinate 3,222 downwards.
GAACTGGATCGCCGAGGCCAATAGGATGACCATTCCGCAGAGAAGGGCCATGAGGATCAATTTTCGGGTGCTCATCAGATCGGTCCGGGTGAACTGGGGTGGTGAAGTCTGCCCGAATGTCGGCGGTCTCCCAAACAACCGGGCGACCTCGACTTGACGTGCGCACCGCCTACACTGCCGGGCTTGCGACTCATTGCCCCACTCATCGCGTCGATGGCCCTCTTGGGCGCGGCCTGTTCGTCGGCATCAACATCCCCCGAGTCGGCTTCGTCGCAAGCGTCCTCGTCGGTGTCTCCCTCGTCGCAGTCCACCCCGGGTCAGGCGGAGTCGTCGGATTGGCCATATGAGTTCGTCGCCACCACCGTTGATGGGGCCACGCTCGACACCGGCGACTACGCCGGGACCGACCTGGTCCTCTGGTTCTGGGCACCATGGTGATCGACCTGCATCAGAGAGTCCGTTGCGGTCGCAGCGGTGCAGCAGAATTACGCAGACGAGGTCACGTTCATAGGAGTGGCCGGGCGCGACAGCGCTGAGGCAATGAGCCGATTCGTGGCCGATTATGCCGTGGGTGCCTTCCCCCATATCGCCGATCACGATCTTGAACTGTGGAAAGCCTTCGGGGTCACGAGTCAACCGGCGTTCGTCTTCATAAACGATGACGGCACCGCTGATGGCCTCATCGGTAGTCTGGGCTTCGACCGACTCACCTCCAGGGTCGAAGCCCTCATCAGTTCCTGACACTCCGGAAGTCGTGGTCCCCAAACTCCTTCTTGACCACGTACCGTGGCAGTGAGCTACACTGAGCGTGACCGTGCGTGGATAATGTATCTTCGACCCGGGCGACCGCCGATCGATCAGTGGAGGTGAGAACATTGCCGGTGAACGGCGGAGGGAAGTCCCTCAGCGCAACAGACGACCGCGTCGCTTCTCCCCTCGATCCGGCGGCGCGCTCCTCGATCACCGCCCTGGCACGCGCCCTTGAGGTGTTCGACCCGCCTGCGGCCCACCGGGCTGCGCTCCGTGCGAGCCTCGTCGACCGTCTGTCGATCGCGGCCGGGGTGCCCGTCGCCGAGAGAGTCGATGCCATCGGGGCGGCCATTCTCGCCGAGGTCTCGATCGTGTTCACCCATGTCCGACCGGTCGGCACATCCGACGTGGTACCCGACCCGGCCTCGGCCGTACTCTCGGCAAGTGTCCTCGGTCGATTGCCGGGGATGGCAGGAATCGCACGGGCCATTCGGCACCAGTACGAACGCTGGGACGGAAGCGGCGGCCCACACGGCCTCCGCGGCCCCGACATCCCCCTCTCATCAAGGCTCCTCACCCTGGCAGCCACCCTGGTGGGCCACCCTCAACACGGCCAGGCCCCGAACTGGACCGCCAGAAAGCGCAGGGTCGACGAACTCATCGGCACCGCCATCGACCCGGATCTCGGCGCCGCGGCCCATCTTGAGCTCGAATCCGGCCCCCCCATCGACTCCGACGTGACCCTCGATTCGGTTCTGTCATCACTCGACCGTTTTGTCGCCGAAACCCACGGTTCGCCTGTCGAAGCCCTGATCGGAATCGGGGCGGCGGTCCGGGCGGTTGGCCAGATTCCCAGCGTCCTGAAGGTGATAGGCGAACAGGCACTGCTCGCGGTCAACGCGTCCAACGTCTCGATAGGAAGAATCGGCGAGGGCGGAAACCACGTCCACATACTGGTCAACGTCGGCGAATTCGCGTACGACGCCGAAACTCATCCGGCCGATGAGCAATACACCAATGTTGAGCGCCCCGGCATCGACCTGATAGTCGCCGGTGAGGGCTACCTGAGATCGGTCGACGAGGGCCGCTCCGACGACCCCACCAGCAGCTCGCTCCACAGTCGCGGGCTGCGCTCCGAAGCCGCTTGGCCCATCAAGATCGGAAATGACGTATGGGGATTCGTCATTGCCACAACCCTGGCTGATCAACGCAATCTCGACCACGACGACCTGCTGACGCTGAGGTTGGTCGCCACCCACATCGCCGCGGCGGTGGTCCAAGCGGAGCGGTTCGCCGAGTTCGAGGAACTCGCATTCACCGACCCGTTGACCGGTCTCGGCAACCGACGGGTCCTCGAACATCGCCTCCTCGACATCTTCGAACGCCCATCGGTCGATCGACAGGATGTGGCCCTGATCATGTGCGATGTCGATGGTCTCAAGGTCATAAACGACACCCTCGGTCACTCGGCCGGCGACCAACTCCTGGTCGCGGCCGGGGAGTCGCTCAAGACCGCGGCCGACAGCGTGGCCAACTCGACCGTGTGCCGTATCGGAGGCGACGAGTTCTGTGTGGTCCTCGACGGAGGAGGAATGCTTTCGTCCCACCCGGTCATGGACATGGCCCTCGATCTGTTCCAGAGGTCGGGTCCCAATCGATCAATGTCCTGCGGCGTCGCTCTCGCCACCGATGAGGTCCAATCTCCCAACGAGCTTCTCAGACGGGCCGATGTGGCCCAATACGAGCAGAAGAGGATACGAAAGGGCCTTCCTCCGGTGTCCCAACTTCACTCGGACCACGATCGCCGACGCACTCGCCGCGACCCATGATCAACCAGCCCCGCTGACCGTCCCGGCCGGTTCCCCATTGGCCAAGCCGGCCACCACCTCCACAGCCTCGCCGAGGTCGCTGTAGCCGAGACGATAGACGGGCACCCGATTGACGAGCTTGCCGAGGATGTCGAACACCCCGCGGTCGCTCCCACCGAAGTCGAACGACTCACCCAGAAGGATTTGCATGGCGTCGGCCGGAGCGACCCGACACAGGCGAGTCTCGGCCCCCGGCCTCCACTTCGGGCACACCACAGCGACAACCGACCCGGACCGGCCAAGACGACCGACCGATGAAGGGTCGACGTGCCACTCGCGTGTGGAAACGGCCAGGTCGAGTCCGCCGGCTGGGGTCGGCGCCAGGTTCGGAAAGAGAGGAAACGACCCGGGGTCGAGTGCGATCGACTTGGGATAGGGCATGCACACCAGATCGGGTCCGAGAGCAGCCGCCTCGTCGGTGAGATATCCCAGGCCGTGTGACACGAGCGCCGTCGCGAGCGTCGACTTTCCGCTGTTGGATGCAGCCGGAAGAACCACCGCTCCCCCGCGTCCGCTCACCGCCGCGGCATGGAGAACCAGATGATCCCGAACGGACGCAACCGCCAGACCATTGACCTCCGCCAGGGCCCGCAGGACCGCAGCC
>CAZDYO010000261.1:0-4547 GCA_964509555.1 uncultured Acidimicrobiales bacterium | reverse complement strand
GGGTGAACCCACCTACCGAGGTGTTTTCGGTCAGATCGACCCGGACCGGATGGTTGTGGCCCCGGTCGCGCTGCCTCCGGCACCGGCGGCAGCGGGCATCGCTCCACTAACCGGGATGCCGCTCTCCGAACCTTCGATCGCCGCCCGGCCCGCGTTGCTGGCCAAGATCGACAACACCGGCAAGGGCCGACCGCAGGCCGGAATCGGCCAAGCCGACCTTGTCTACGAGGAGCAGATCGAGGGTGGCTTCACCAGGCTGGCCGCGGTGTTTCACTCCAACGCCCCCGATGTGATCGGACCCGTGAGGTCCGGCCGCAGCACCGACATCAGCCTCCTGGGATCTCTCAATGACCCGATCTTTGTGTGGTCGGGGGCCAACAAGGTCCACGGCACACTCCTGCGTCGCCAGAACATCGTCGATCTCGGCGCGGCCACCCGTGATGAATACACCAGGGCCAAGGACCGTCCCGGCACCTACGACCTGATGACCGATGCCGCGAACATGCAGGCGATCGCCGAGAAGCTCGGACGCGGCGGTACGCCCCCTCCCCACTTCGAGTACCGCACGGATCTCACATCCCTGCCATCGTCGGCAACTCCGGCCACGTCGTTCTCGGTGAACTTCCCGTCGGTCACCGTCTCGTGGGAGTGGGACCCGACCACGTCGAAGTGGCTGCGCACCCAGGGAGGTACCCCACACGTCGATGCCGATGGAGTGCAGGTGGCAGCCGCCAACGTGGTCGTTGCCGAGATCGATCAGATCTCAACCGGAGCGATCGACGTGGCCGGATCGACGGTGTGGGAGGAGCAGTTCCTCGGCACTGGTCGTGCATGGATCTTCACCGATGGTCAGGTCGTTGAGGTGACCTGGACCAAGCCATCGATCAACTCGGTTGCCACGTGGACCACCTCCGACGGTGTGCCGGTGGCCATCACCCCCGGGGTCACCTGGGTGGAGCTGGCACCGTCACCACCGGTCAGGGGCTGATCCGCCGAGTCGGTTCTCAGAGCCGCTGAAGCAAAGTCCCGGTCCCGAGTCCGCCTCCACAACACATGGTGACGATGCCGAATTCCTTGTCGGAACGCTGCATCTCATGGACCGCTTTGGTGATCAATATCGAACCGGTGGCGCCGAGAGGGTGACCAAGGGCGATGGCCCCGCCGTTGGGGTTGACGCCGCCCATGTCGGGGCCCAGTTCCTTCTCCCATGCCAGTACGACCGAGGCGAATGCTTCGTTGATCTCGACGATGTCGATGTCGGACATCGACATGCCGTTGTCGGCGAGCAGCTTGCGGGTGGCGAAAATCGGTCCGGTGAGCATGAGTACGGGATCGGAACCGACGTTGCACACATCGACGATCCTGGCCAGCGGGGTCAGTCCGAGCTGGTCGGCCTTGGCCGCGGTCATCATCAGGATGGCGCCGGCGCCGTCGCTGATCTGGCTGGCCGTACCTGCGGTGTGGATGGCGCCCTCGCGGCCGACGGCCTTGAGACCGGCCAGTGCCTCCATGGTGGTGTTGCGCAGGCCGCCGTCGCGACTGACGGTGCGGGTCTCGCCGGTGTCGTTGCCGTCTTCGTCGAGGATAGGAGCCTCGATGGGCACGATCTGCGTTGCGAACGCATCCTCGGCCCACGCGTTGGCGGCCAGCTGCTGGCTGCGGAACCCCAGAGCATCGGTGTCGGCCCGGGTGATGCCCCACTGCTCGGCGATGCGTTCAGCGCCCTCGAACTGGGAGGTCCACTCGTAGTGCTCCCAGTAGCGCTTGTTGACCGGCACGCCCACGTTGGGATCCTTGGGGATGGTGGCGCCCATCTTCACCTTGCTCATGACCTCGATGCCGCATGAGACCGCGCTGTCGACCACCCCGGCCTTGATCATCGCGTAGGCCAGGCTGGTGGCCTGTTGCGACGAGCCGCACTGGTTGTCCATGGTGGTGGCGCCGACCTCGAGCGGAAGCCCGGCTGCGAGCCAGGCGTTGCGGGCCACGTTCATGGTCTGCATGCCCACCTGTCCAACACAACCGCCGAGCACCTGCCCGACCTCCGAGGGGTCCATTCCGGAGCGGTCGAACAGGGCCTTTTGGACATCGCCCAGAAGGTTGATCGACTGCATGGTTGAGAGTTCCCCATTGCGTTTCCCGACTGGGCTCCGCACGGCATCGACTATGACAACATCACGTTCGCTCATGGCGACAATCTAGATTGCCGTCGGAGGAAAAGCTAACGATCGTTCACTTAGGGGATCCCCTGCAGGTGGTAGCGGGGTGTACGGCATGGCCGCGGCTAGCCTCAGCGGCTATGGAAGAAACCCTCCTCACAATCCACATTCTTGCCGCCGGCACCTGGCTCGGCGCCAATGTGCTCCAGTTCATCGTCACCCCCCAGATGCAAAAGGTCGGTGGCACCGTTGCCGCGGGATGGCACCGCACGGCGGTGGGTCTCGGCAAGACCCTCTACATGCCGGCCGCGATCATCGCGCTGATCACCGGGTTCGGCCTGCTCAACGCCGGCACCAACGACTTCTCGATGGGCGATCCCTTCGTGTCGATCGGATTCCTCACCGTCATCATTGGCAGCGCCATGGGCATGGCTTTCCTGGCTCCCCAGGGTCGCAAGGCAGCCGATGCTCGCGAGAGCGGCGACGACACCACCGCCAAGGACGCCGAGAAGAAGATCGCCGCTGCTGCGGTTCTCGACACCGTACTCATCGTGGTCACCATCGCCGCCATGGTCGGTCAGTGGGGCGTCTGAGCTCCCATTGAGCCGTTGTGAACGACCGTTCACAACAGTTTGGTGTCGACCCTCCGGCGATGCCTAACGTGGTGGCAGTGGCCAATATCGAAGAGATCAAGTCCCGGGTCGCCGAGCTACTCCCACCGGTCGACCCCGACACGCCGGCATCCATCCTGGGGGCCGGCAACGACGACATCGAGGACGGCCGCGCCTGGCTCAAGGGTGCCGCGGCCCACGGCCTGGCCGTTCCGCGATGGCCGGTCGAGTTCGGTGGACGTGACGCCGACGACGCCGAGGCAGAACTCATCGCCGGGGTGTTGGAGCGATATGCCGTGCCCGACATGTATCCCTTCGCAGTCGGGCTCAGCCTGGTTGCCCCGATCCTGCTCGGGTCCGGCACCGAAGAGCAGCGCCGCCGGTGGCTGAGACCGATCGCCGACGGCTCCGAGATCTGGTGCCAGATGTTCTCCGAGCCGGATGCCGGGTCCGATCTGGCCAACATCGCCTCGCGGGCCGAACCCGATGGCGACGAGTGGATCATAAGCGGCCAGAAGGTCTGGACCAGTCGGGGTCCCTACTCGAAGTGGGGAATGTGCTTGGCACGTACCGATCCGGATCAGGTCAAGCATCGGGGCCTCACCATGTTCGCCCTCGACATGGAGTCCCCTGGCGTCGAGGTGCGGCCACTCCACCAGATGAACGGCGACACCCATTTCAGCGAGGTGTTCATCGACGAGGCCCGGGTTGGTGGCAGCGACATACTCGGTGAGCTCGGTAAGGGTTGGGGAGTGGCCATGGCCGTGCTCACCAGTGAGCGGGCCAGCCTGGGCGGCTCCGGCGGCGGCCTTGATCCGAGCGGCGGATACGCCTGGATCGACAAACTGCGGACCACCGGCCGACTCGACGACCCCGTCTGGCGTGATCGCGCCGTGCATATCTACATCTCCCAGAAGGTTGCCGCCTTCACTGCGTGGCGTCAGAGCGCCGACATCCAGGCCGGTCGGGATGGAGGTTCGGGTGGGTCAGGGGGAAAGCTGCGACTGGTCGATGTCTACAAGCGCCGCGCCGAGTTGATGCGCGACGTGTTGGGGCCCGCAGGCACGCTCATCGACGAGCAGACAGTCGAATTTCTCACCGGCCCGTCCATGTCGATTCGCGGCGGAACCGACGAGATACAACGCAACATAATCGGCGAGCGGATCCTCGGGCTGCCGCCCGAGCCACGCGTCGACAAGGGCGTCACATACGCCGAACTTCGCCAACAGGGAATGGTCTGATCATCCATGCGCACTGACATAACCGAGATGTTCGGGATCGAATTTCCGATCTTCGCATTCAGCCACTGCCGCGACGTCGTGGCTGCAGTATCGAAGGCCGGTGGGGTGGGGGTGTTGGGCGCGGTGGCCCATTCACCGGAGGCGCTGGAGATCGACCTCAACTGGATAGAAGACGAGATCGGCGACCGGCCATACGGCGTCGACATGATCGTGCCCGCCAAGTACGCCGGCGACGAGGAAGGCGGATACACCATGGCCGACCTCGTGCAACTCATACCTGCCGAGCACAAGGAGTTCCTCGACGACATCCTCCGCCGATACGAGGTCCCTGAGTTCCCGGCCGACATCACCGAGGGGGGACGAGGTTTCGATTCATTTCAGGCCGCACCGTTCTCGGCCAAGTCGGCAGGTCCGCAGGTCGAAATCGCCTTGGCCCACAAGGCCGCGTTCCTGGCCAACGCGTTGGGGCCCCCGCCGCAACACATGATCGATGCCGCCCACGATGCCGGTCGCCTGGTGGGGGCTCTCGCTGGTCG
>CAZDYO010000260.1:0-4548 GCA_964509555.1 uncultured Acidimicrobiales bacterium | reverse complement strand
AGGCGGTGGGGGAGAGTTTCAACCGGATCACGGTTGATTCCGACACCTCCACCAGCGACACCGTGCTCCTCTTCGCCACCGGCGCCTCCGGCGAACCACCAATCGACTCTCTCGCCGACCCTCGCATCGATTACTTCCGGGCGGCGCTCGGCGATGTGTGCCTATCGCTGGCCCATCAGATCGTGCGAGACGGAGAGGGAGCCACCAAGTTCGTCACCATCACCGTCAACGGTGCGGCCGACGATGCAGCCGCGGAGACCATCGCCTTCGCCATCGCCAACTCGCCGTTGGTCAAGACCGCGCTGGCGGCCTCGGATGCCAACTGGGGTCGCATCGTGATGGCCGTCGGCAAGGCCGGTCAGGCTGCCGATCGCGATTCGCTCTCCATATGGATCGGGCCCGAGCAGTGCGCCGAGGGTGGAGTGGTCAAGCCCGGCTACTCCGAGGATCGCGCCACTGCCCACCTGTTCGGCGACGAGGTCGATCTCAGGGTCGATGTCGGCGTCGGTGGCGGATCGGCCACCGTCTACACCTGCGATCTCACCCACGGCTACATCGACATCAACGCGGGGTACCGCTCATGACCAGTGGCAACGACACCGCATCGATCGATGCCATCATCGAGGCGAGGGGGTTTTCGCCCGAGCACCGAGCCTCGGTTCTCATCGAGGCCCTGCCCTACATTCAAAGGTTCCACGGCTCGGTGGTGGTGGTGAAGTTCGGCGGCAACGCCATGACCGACCCCGAACTCTCACGCACCTTCGCCCAGGACATCGTGCTGCTCCGGTCGGTCGGGCTCAAACCGGTGGTCGTCCACGGCGGCGGTCCGCAGATCGGATCATTGCTGAAACGACTCGGTAAGACCTCCGAGTTCCGCGACGGTCTCAGGGTGACCGACTCGGAGACCCTCGATGTCGCGAGAATGGTCCTGGTCGGCAAGGTCGGACGCGACATCGTCGGCGCCATCAACGTCCACGGCGCACAAGCGGTGGGCCTCTCGGGCGAAGACGGAGGCCTGATCACCGCGGCTCCACGCGACGCCGCGCTCGGATTCGTCGGCGATGTCGTGTCCGTTCAACCCGGCATCATCGAGAGGCTGTTGTCCGAGGAGATGATTCCGGTCGTGTCCACCATCGGGTCGGATGCGTCGGGTCAGGCCTACAACATCAATGCCGACACCGTGGCCGGGGCGTTGGCAGGAGCGCTCAAGGCCGAGAAGGTCATATACCTCACAGACGTGCCCGGGTTGCTGACCGACATCGACGATCCGGATTCGATCGTGGCCCGGTCCAACGTCTCCGATCTCGAGGCGATGATCGCCGACGGCACGATTTCCGGGGGCATGATCCCGAAGGTGAAGGCCTGCATCGAAGCCGTGGAGTCGGGAGCCAGATCGGCCCACATGCTCGACGGCCGCATCGCCCACGTCCTTCTGCTCGAACTGTTCACCGATGCCGGTATCGGCACCATGGTCGTGAAGGAGCTCGAACCGTGACCGCCCCAGCCGGCCATTTCGGCGATGTTTCATCGAGTGACGGGATCTGTCCGATCATGGGCAACTACGGACCGCCCCCTCGTATGTTCATCGAGGGTTCGGGCGCCGAACTCCGCGACGATCAGGGCCGTCGCCACATCGACTTTCTGTGTGGCCTCGCTGTCACCTCCCTCGGTCACGCCCACCCGGCCGTCACCAAGGCAGTGGCCGATCAGGCCGCCAAGCTCACCCATGTCTCAAATCTTTTCGCCAACGAGCACCAAGCCCCAGTGGCAGAAACGATCAGCAGTCTCATCGGCGCGGGTCCCGGCCAGGTTCTGTTCCAGAACTCGGGCGCCGAGTCGATCGAAGCGGCCATCAAGCTGGCTCGCAAGTTTCAGGGACGGGGCCGACATGTTGTGGTGAGCGCGTTTCGTTCGTTCCACGGGCGTACCCTGGCCGCGCTCGCTGCCACGGGGCAGCCCGAGAAGCACGAACCGTTTCAGCCACTCCCGGAGGGGTTCCGCCACGTGGTGTGGAACGATCCCGCCGAGCTTGAGCGTGCGCTCGGACCGGAGGTGGGAGCGGTGCTGCTCGAGCCGATCCAGGGAGAGGGCGGCGTGAATCCCGCCGACGACTCCTACCTCGTGGAAGTCCGCCGGATCTGCGACGAGCGGGGGATTCTGCTCATCTTCGATGAGATTCAAACTGGATTTGCCCGCACCGGGGACTGGTTTGCATTTCAGCACGCCGGGGTCCTCCCCGACATGGTGGCCTTCGCAAAAGCCGTGGCCAACGGCATGCCGGTTGGTGGCATTTGGGCCCGCACCGATGTGGCCGCAGCGTTCAAGCCCGGCGACCACGGGTCCACCTACGCCGGCCAACCGTTGGCGATGGCTGCCGCCAGGGCCACGCTCGACACCATGATCAAGATGGACGCACCGTCGGTGGTCGCGGCAAGGGGCGCACTACTCACATCGCTGCTCGAAGCCCTGCCCGGAGTCGACAGTGTCCGGGGTCGAGGGCTGCTCCTGGCCGCCGAGATGTCGCCGGAGGCCCTCCACGGACGCACCGGCCCCGAGATTGCCCGTGCGTGCCTCGATCGTGGGCTGATCGTCAACGGCATCACGTCGACGGCGTTGCGACTCGCACCCCCCTACATCATCTCCGACGCCCAACTCCAAGAGGGTGTCTCCATCATCGGATCGGTCCTGGAGGACAACTGATGCGCCATCTGCTCGAAATCGACGATCTTTCCCCGGCCGAGCTCGACCGGGTGATGGCCCTCGCATCCACACCCGACCCGCCCCGGGTGCTTACGGGCAAGGGCATGGCTCTCCTGTTCGCCAAGCCATCGGCGCGCACCCGCAACTCGATGGAGATGGCGGTGTCGCAGTTGGGGGGCCACCCCGTTTACATCCAAGCCGATGAAGTGGGTCTCGATCGCCGTGAGAGCGTCGAGGACGTCACCAACACGCTGGCCTGCTACCACGCGGCCATCGGTGCCCGCGTGTTCGAACACTCCACCGTCGAGCGCATGGCAGCTCTCGATCGCGTTCCGGTGGTCAACATGCTCAGCGATCAAGCCCACCCGCTGCAGGCAATCGCCGACCTGCTCACGATACGGCGTGAACTCGGTTCGTTCGAGGGCCGCAGCGTGGCCTACGTGGGCGACGCGAACAACGTCGCCCGATCGCTGGCCCTGGGATGCGGCCTGACCGGAATGCAGTTCAGAATCGCCAGCCCCGGCGGATACACGTTCCCTGAATCCGATCTCGACAGAATTCGCGCCACCGGCATCGAACCAGTGGTGGTCGACCGACCCGAGGAAGCCGTGAAGGGCGTCGACGTGATCTACACCGATGTCTGGACCTCCATGGGGCAGGAGACCGAAAAGGAACAGAGGCTGCGCGACTTCGAGGGCTTCCGGGTCGACACTCACCTGATGAGCCTCGCCCAGGTTGGTGCGGTGTTTCTCCACTGCCTGCCGGCACACAGGGGCGAAGAGGTGTCAGCCGAGGTTGCCGACGGCCCCCGAAGCCGAATATGGGTGCAGGCCGCCAACAGAATGCACGCGGCGAGAGGGCTGCTGGCCTGGCTGCTGAGCGAAAACAACTGATCGTGTCGAAAGCGCAGCGCCAGCACCGCATCACGATGCTCCTCGAGGAACACGCGGTCACCAACCAGGTGCAGCTCGTGGAGCTTCTCGAGGCCCAGGGTGTCACCGCCACCCAGGCCACCGTCTCACGTGACCTCGACGATCTTGGCGCAATCAAGGTTCGGGTGCCGGGGGGCGAGACCGTCTACGCCATACCCGAGATGCCGATGGATCGGGTCGCCCCCGAGGACCACCTCCGGCGGGTCATGGGGGAGTGGGTCGCCGACCTGGGCTTCTCCGGCAACATAGTCGTGCTTCGCACACCCCCAGGTTCGGCCCACGTGGTCGCGTCGGCGTTGGATCGCGCCGGCATCACCGAGATTCTTGGCACCGTGGCCGGCGACGACACCCTCATGGTCGTGTCCAGGGCCGATGTGTCGGGAGCCGAGCTGGCCAAGCGCCTGAGCGACCTCGCCGGGCTGTAGACCGACATCAACAAGTTCCCCAACCCTCGACAACTCCCAATGCAAACAGTCCCGATCGAAAGAAGCAATCCATGAGCGACGTATCCAAAGTCGTGCTCGCCTACTCCGGGGGGCTCGACACTTCAATCATTCTTCGCTGGTTGCAGGAGACCTACAGCTGCGACGTGGTCACCTTCACCGCCGACCTCGGCCAGGGCGACGAGCTTGAGCCGGCGCGCTCCAAGGCGTTGGGCATGGGCGTCAAGCCTGAAGAGATCTACATCGAGGACCTGCGCGAGGAGTTCACCCGGGATTTCGTGTATCCGATGTTTCGGGCCAATGCGATCTACGAGGGCGAGTACCTGCTCGGCACCTCCATCGCCCGTCCGCTCATTGCCAAGCGTCTGGTGGAGATAGCCGCCGAGACCGGTGCCGATGCCATCAGCCATGGCGCCACCGGCAAGGGCAACGACCAGGTCAGGTTCGAGCTCGGTGCCTATGCCCTTGCTCCC
>CAZDYO010000259.1:0-4555 GCA_964509555.1 uncultured Acidimicrobiales bacterium | reverse complement strand
TGTAGCTGCGAGGATCACAGACATTGTCATTGGAGCGTGTCAGACACTCGACCGATGATGTCCGTGATTCTCACGCCATACTCCTCATCGATCACCACGACTTCACCCTTGGCGATCGATGCACCGTTCACGATCACGTCCACCGGAGCGCCGGCGGCACGGTCGAGCTCGATTATTGACCCAACCCGCAGCTGAAGTACCTCTGACACCGACAGCCGAGTTCGACCCAGCTCCGCGCTCACCTCCAAGGGAACGTCGCGGAGCATGCCGAGGCTCAGGAGACCTCCGCTTCCATCGTTCTCCTGATGCATTTCGGACCGATCCGGCCCCGCAGTCTCAAGTGTCGCCACAAGTTCCTCGGCATCCATCACAGCCACCATTCCCGAGGCCGGAACCGGGTCATCCCGGGTCGCGACTTCGCGCGCATCGGCAGCGGTCGCGCCGAGTCTTGTCAGAACATCATTCATCGACTCCAGGAAGTCCGGCTTGCTTGACTCGATCCTGATGCGGCCGTCAGCCAGATCGAGTTCCCATGCCTTGGCCGCCACAAGGGGGCGGGTCCCGTGATTCCCATCGAGAATCTCGATTCTCAACCCGGACGTGGGATCCACCCCACCCTCGAGGAGAACGGCGAGACGTTGATTGTCCAACGGAGTCGCCTGGGTTGCAGTCATCTCAGCTCCATCTCTGTGTCGCGGTGGTCAGCAGGTCCGGTAACCGCGCACGCAAGCCGGCTGCCTCTCGGCGTTGTCCTCACCTTGAGCGCCGGTCGATCGTTGATGACCAAGAGGGGAGCCGAGTCGACCCTCACTCCCGTCTGAAGGATGTCCCCCACGCTCAGTGAGTTGAGTGCCTCCGCTTGGATCTTCGCGGCAGGGAGTCGTATTGATATGGGGATGGCAACCCGTTGGACGCAGTCGCCTATTGGCGAAGCCTTCATGGCCGCTGTCGTCGCCTCTCGCTCCATGTCGGAAAGTGACGCCAACAGGGGCATCACCGGTTCTTGCGGGTAGCAGATGATGAACACGAGAGTGTCCTCGTCGACTGAGAACTGAAGCTCAACCACAATCACGATGTCGTTGGGTGTAACCAGTTTCACGGCCTTGCCGTTGAGTTCGAACCTGTTGACCCGTAGTCCTGACTCGTGATGAAAGCAGATCGCCGAGTCGGCTGCTTCGACCAAGTCTGGCAGGATGGCTTCCACCAGATGGGCGTCGACCATCGTGATCGGGCGCTCCGGGCCGCCATCAGTGTTCAAGATGTTGCCCACAACGCAGCGCGCGGTGGGTGCCGGCAGCAGAAAGTCGACGCCGCAGTCGAAGCCACGAGAGTCAAGCACGGCGTGAAAGGCACGCCCCGGATGCCTGTCCACGAATCTTTCGTAGCGCATCTGTTCGATACTCACGACAGTTCCGCGCACTTCACTGCCTGAGAGCGCCCCGAGGGTGTGCTCAAAGTCACGCGCCATCGTCTCATGCAGTCGTCGAAGGCCGGCGGTGGCGTCACGCCCCAACCGATGGGGAACCGCGAAATCGTAGAGGTCCACCACGTCTGTAGGTGTCGTGTTCATCTCCAAACAGAATCGAACCGATCGACCAGTACATGAGGCTGTGACAGAGGCAACTTCCAGAATGAGGCCAATGACCCATGCCGAGGTGACCGCCGCCAAGTGCAGTTGTCTCCGTTCCCGTCGATATCTGAGCTGAGACATCCATCGACGATTTCGTGCTCGAGGCCCGCCGACCATGCCATCTCCCACCCTCCTCTTTGACAAGTCACGATCGGTGGCTGCCGGCATTGCCGCAGAATCGACCACTGTCCCGACATTGGACGCGCTTGTTCTGGACATTCTCAGGATCGCGGACGACCCCGACGCCAGCATCCAAGACTTGATAGGTGTCGTGTCCAGAGATCTGGGGATGGCATCACAGGTGATGCGAATCTCCAACTCTGCTGCGTTCGGATTTCGGGGTCGTGTTGCCGACATTCATCGAGCTGGCATGTTGATCGGAACCCGCGGCCTACGGGCAATCGTCTTGGGGGCTGGCTTGATTGCCGCAAGCGACGGCTCTGCGGGGCCGGTGGATGACCACAAGCTCTGGACCCGAAGCGTCGTGGCGGCAGTGGTGGCTCGGGAATACGCAACGGCGGCTTGCACCCCCGATGCCGATGAGTGTTTCACCGCGGGGCTTCTCGGCCATGTTGGCAAGTTGGCAATGGCCGACGTGCACGGCTTTGCCGAGGCCGTGGCAGCCGGAGACGGATGGCCGCGTCGCGATGACGAAGTCGAGTTCTGCGGGGTCAGCAGCGATGAGGTGACATTCGAGCTGTTGCTCAGCTGGGGCCTCCCGCGTCATCTGGCTGATTCGATCAGACACAAGAACGACCCCTCCAGGAGCCAAGACAATGGAGGCAGGCTCGCCCGTGTTGCCAGGCTCGCGGACGACGCCGCGGCCGCCATCTGTGCTAGGTACACCGGACCTCCCGAGGCAATGAACGTGTTGTATGACTCGGCGAGCAGATGCTTGGGACTCACACCCGACAGCGTCGACGATCTCATCGTTTCGGTGACCCCGGTTGCGGCCGATGTGGTGGCGGCTTTCCAACTACGTCCGATCGATGAGCGTGCCGTTGAGATTACGATCGAACGGGCCCGGGCCGCCTTGATCGACGAAAGCAGCATCGCTGCAGCCAGGATCGCCGAGGACAGCCGTCGCATCCACGAGTTGGAGCTTGAGAATGAGCGGTTGGAGAGATTGTCGTCGATCGATGGCCTTACCGGAATAGCCAACCGTCGTACTTTCGATGGTTTCATGGCCCATGCCTACGACAACGCCAATGCCTCCGATAGCGCCGTCTCCGGAAGCATTCTTGTCATTGACATTGATCACTTCAAGAAGGTAAACGACTGTTTCGGCCACAACATAGGTGATGAGGTCCTTGCCGAGGTTGCCCGACGCATCGGTTACGCGACACGGCAAGAGGATCTGTGTGCCAGGATCGGGGGCGAGGAGTTCGCCGCTGTGCTGCTGGGCCGAAGCCCCGCCGCCGCCATTGAGGTGGCCGAGCGGATTCGCGCCGTTGTGGCCGACTCGCCGGTCGAGACATTGGCCGGGCCTGTGTCGGTCACGGTCAGCGTGGGACTCGCATCATGTTCGGACATATGCGCGGTCGGGATTCTTGACCTCTCGAAACAGGCCGACGCTGCGATGTACCGGGCCAAGCAGTCAGGCCGGAATCGGGTCTGCAGATGGGGGGAGTCCAATGGCTGACGAGGCGGAGAGCTACAGCCGAATCCGCACCTTTCTCGGCAGATCCCGCCGCAACGAAACTTGGTACCTCACCGACGAGGTGGAAGTTGCAACCGTGGTGGGCCGAACACAGTTCGATCTGAGAGACGTACGAAGCACCGGCCGGGACGTGGTTGAGATTCGAGTGGTGTGCGTTCTTGGTTCTGTCGACTTCATAGTGCCCCCGGGGACGATCGCCGTCCTCGACGGGAGCTCAATCCTGGCCTCCGCCAGAAGCGCCGTCGCCGGTGGATGTGACGCCGTGTTGCCCAGATTGGAGATTGAGGCCACAACGGTCCTGGGGCGAGTAAGGATCCGAAGTACCCGCGGGGATGTCATGGAGTCGCTCGATGACCTCGGCCCTGAGGATGAAGCGACCCAGATCGGGACTCCGCTCGCCGACAGCGGCACCGGGGTCGGGGCCGCCCACTCGGATCAGTCAGTCGACCAGTCCGCAGCCTGATTCCTCTCTGACGGACCGCCAATCCCCATCGGCACTCGGATCTGCTGCGGGGGGACATGCGGCGGGTCCCACAGGCCGGGTCGGGAGGTGTCTTCCTGACGGGCTATGGACCAATTGTCGCACGGGCATCGCAATGCAAGATGCAAGACTCGGGCAGGCGCTGGCAGGCCAGGAACCAAAGGTCAACGCCGCCGGGACCTCTTGGCGTTGTACATGAGCTGATCCGCGGCGGCCAGTGCCTGGGACAAGGATGTGTCGTTGTCGAGGAAGCTCCAGCCAATGCTTGCGCCGACGCTCACGACTTCGTCATCAACGACGAA
Source organism: uncultured Acidimicrobiales bacterium (assembly GCA_964509555.1). GTDB lineage: Bacteria > Actinomycetota > Acidimicrobiia > Acidimicrobiales > Aldehydirespiratoraceae > SZUA-87. The sequence continues at coordinate 482 of CAZDYO010000259.1, read as the reverse complement.
TGGAGCGCGGGATATGTCGCTGATGCGTGAACTCAGGAGAGGAAGCTCCGATGCCACGACCCTGCTGACTCCAAACACGAACTCGTCCCCACCAAGCCTCACCACACAGTCTCCGCGACGGACCAGCGACTGGAGCCTGTCCGCCATCTTCTTCAGCACCTCATCGCCGATCTCGTGGCCGTGGGTGTCATTGACTGCCTTGAAGTCGTCAAGATCAAGGAAGCCGATCGCAATTCGGCCGGCCAGTGGCAGCAGATTGCTCACCCACTCTTCAAGACCGCGTCGGTTCAGTAGCCCGGTGAGCGGGTCGTGAAGGGCATCTGCGCGAAGTGATTCCGTCATCTCGCGCATCTTGGTGATGTCTCTGAGGATCACCACGCTTCCGCGGACTATCGGGTCGGACGTGAGATCCTGGAGGGTTACCTCGACCCATCGACCGTCGTCCAGCGGCACCTCGGCGGGCAACATCTCAAAGCGGAAAA
>CAZDYO010000258.1:0-4568 GCA_964509555.1 uncultured Acidimicrobiales bacterium | reverse complement strand
GTCTGGAGCTCGCTGAAGAAGTCGAACGCGCCGCCGGAGCATCCGGAACCCCGCATGTTGACCCCGACCGTGGCGTAGCCGACCTGGGTGAAGATGCCGGTCATGGGCTCGGGTTCGCTCGGGTTGGCCGGGTCGTAGCCGGAGTACTCGACGACTGTCGGGTAGGGCCCCTGATCGGCCGGGCCGGGCAGGCGCACCATCGCCGCGAGCGTCACGCCGTCCCGCATCTCTATGTAGTTGAGCCCCTCGACCAGTGTCTGCGAGGAGTAGAAATCTTGATCGGGAACTTCCTTGAAGGTCGGCACACGGAACCGGTCGCTGGTGGCCAAGGGGTCGCTCGACGTGTCGGCAACGATGTAGCCGTCTCCGGGATCGACTTCGCGGAACACCAGGTTTCCGAGGTCGTCGACCGTGCCGGTGGTGCTGCCGGTGGGTCCGGCCAGCTCCAGGATGGCGCCTGGTTCGGCTCCTGTGACAGCCACAAGTCTCGTGCTCGGCCGCACATCGAAGGCGGCCGCGACCGAAGGGGCTGTGGTGGTGGTTGTCGGTGCCGCGGTGGTCGCCGGCGGGGCCGCGGTGGTCGTTGTTGTCGTGGTTGTCGGCGAGGAGGAATCGGACGACGATCCACACGCTGCCGCCACCATGGCGACGGCGAGTAGGAGGGTGACGAGTGCGGAACGGGATCGCGATACCGATTTCATGGGATTGACCTTAGGTGAGCCCCGAGGCGTGCGTAGTATCCGATTTCGTGCCCCTCATCGAACCACTGCCACGGTCGGAGTTGACCCAATACGAGCCGATCTTCCAACTTGTGGAGTCATCGATGGGGTTCGTGCCGTCATCCATGTTCACCATGGCCCGCAACCCCAGCCTGATGGAGGCCTTCGGTGGCCTGTCGGCGTCGGTGATGCTGGCCCCCGAAACCCCCGTCGAGCTCAAGCATCTCGTCGCCCACATGGTCTCCACCGTGGCTGGTTGCCGGTATTGCCAAGCCCACACCGCCGCCCACTTCGTTCACGGCAACGGAGAGCGCGCCAAGATCGAACAGATATGGGAATTCGAGACCAGTCCGGCTTTCAGTGACCTCGAACGGGCCGCCCTTCGACTGGCACGCGACGCCGGATCGGTTCCCAACACCGTCGACGACTCCAATTTCGAGGAGCTGAGACAACACTTCAGTGATCAGCAGATATTGGAGTTGGTGGCGGTGATATCGCTGTTCGGATACCTCAACAGATGGAACGACACCATGGCCACCGGTCTCGAGGACGAGCCCAAGGCGGTGGCATCGGAGCTGCTGTCGAAGCGGGGATGGGCGGTCGGCAAGCACCGCCGAAGTGCCGACCCCGACGAGTCGACCGACGAGTCATGAAAGTCACGTTCGTCATAGAGGACGCCATGTCGAACCGGTGGCTCGGGCCCGAACTCACCCCACACCTCTGGGCTATGGTCGCTGATGGCGGTGGACGCTGTGCCGCGGGCGGTGAGTCGGTCATGTCTTCTGCCACCTACCCGAATCACGCCACGTTCGTCACCGGGCTCGAACCGGTCGACCATCGGGTGCTGGTCAACCGGGTTTGGAACGGCAGCGAGTTCGTCGGGTCGCATCAGGTGGGCCCGATTGGTGAGACCGTGTTCGAGGCGGCCCGTCGGGCGGGCGTGTCCACCGCGGCGATCTTGGGCGACCACAAGCTGGTCGGCGTGATGGGTGCCGACCGGGCCGATCTTCACTGGCCGCCGAGTGGGGTGCGACCAAAGGTCGAACTCGACGAGTTCCGCTACGCGGTCAACCAGGCTGTCCTCGACGCCTGGGACACGCATCATCCCGGGCCGGGTGCGGTCGACCTTTCGATCGTCCATTTCAACGACCCCGACACCGCGTCTCATCTTCACGGGCCCGATTCACCGGAGGCCCACGAGCGGACGCGGCTCACCGACGCCGACTTCGGGTCGTTGCTCGAGCGGATCCGACCGGAATGGGACGACTCGGTGGTGATCGTCGTGAGCGACCACGATCAGGAAACAGTCTGGGGTGAAGGTTTCGACCTCGGAGCGGTCCTGGCCGCGAAGGGATTGCCGGGAACCGTCGAGCCTGAAGGCACCGCGGCACTCGTGATGGACGGCCCCGATCGGTCTGTGCTGATGGGCCTCGACGGTGTCGAGGGGGCGGTCGACATCGACGAGTCGAACACCTTGGTGTGGGGTCCGGAAGGGCAGGTGTTCGGCGAGTGGTACGACTTTCTCCATGGCGCCCACGGTGGCCCGAGGTGCCGAGCGCAGGTGGCGGCGGTGGGTGGTGGTCACCCCGTGGTGGCCGAGTTGGCAGCCTCGCTCTCGGGCCGGCGCCCCGCGGCTGCCGACTGGGCCCCCACCCTGGCCACCCTGTGCGGCTTCCACCTCCCCGGATCCACCGGCCACTCCCTCATCTGACCCGGTTTTGTGAACGTTTGGAGTCCCGTTTGGGACTCCAAACGTTCACAAAACCGGGGAATCGGGGGTGATCAAGGTGTATTGGCTGGCGTGGATGCCGGCAGGGAGAATCCCACCACGCCTCCCGGGCCGGGTTCGGCCCAGATCTCGCCGCCGAGTGCAGTGACGAACCCGTGGGCTATCGCCAGGCCGAGGCCGCTGCCCGAGCCATCTCGGATCCGTGCCGGATCGTCGCGGGTGAAGGGCGAAAACGCGTTGGGCAAAAAAGCCGGGTCGAACCCGTTGCCCTCATCTCTGACTATCACGGTCGCTCCATCACGACGCGAGACCTCGATGACCACCGACGAATTGATCGGGGAATGCCTGATCGCATTGTCGACAAGGTTCCGGATCACGCGACCGACCGCCTCCGGTCCGGCCGGTACAACCACCGACCCCGGTGTCTTGAGGCGCAGTCCGACATGATCCCGGTCGGCCAAGGCCCTCATCACATCGATCGCCTCATCGGCGAGTTCGGCTACATCCACCGGCACCGGTTCAACGCTGAGCGCACCGGACTCGATTCGGGCAAGAAGAAAAATGTCGTCGACCAGGGATTCGAGAGCCGATAGGTCGGAGGTCATCGAACGGAGGTAGCGGTCGGGGTCGACAGCCAGGCCGTCGGTGACCGCCTCAAGGGCGGCCCGCAAAGAGGTCAATGGTGAGCGGAGGTCGTGACCGACAGCGGCGAAGAAATGACGTCGGGCAGCCTCGTCGCGGTCACGTTCGGCCGCTGCCTGTTCCAAGACAGCGCTCATGTCGTCGATCGATTGGGCGAGTCGCCCCACCTCATCAGTGCGGGTCACTCCTGTCCGAGCCGTGAAGTCGCGGGCGGACACCGCCTCAGCCACCGCGGCCATTCGATCAAGGTCGTCGGCCAGCCTGGACGAGACGTCGACGCCGAAACCGATGGCGGCCGCCGAGCCGAACAGGACCACCACCAACACGAGTCGCAGATCGTGGCTCGACAAGAACATTCGGTTGGCCGCGGCTGCCAACGAGACGGCGACGATTGCGGTGGTGATGACCGTGGTCGCCGCCAGGATCACCCTGAGCGATCGTGCCCTTCGGGCGAGAGCGGGCATGATCAGAGCGGCAAGCACAGTTACGATCGCCACCGAAGTGAACACGAGCCCGAGTTGAATCCGGTCGTGTCCGGTGGGAGACATGATGATCTCCAACGCGGCAAGTCCAAGTGCGACCGATGCCGTCGACCATGCAAGTATCCGGCTCACGGCCGGAACCTGTAGCCGACGCCCCAGACGGTTTCGAACCAACGGGGTGTCTCGGGGTCGGCCTCGATCTTCTGGCGAAGACGCCGCATGTGAACGGTGACGGTGGCGGGGTCCTGCCAGTCGGTTGAGGAGTCCCAGACACGTTCCAGCAACTGTGCTCTCGAGAAGACCTGTCGTGGTGATCTCGCCAAGAACGATGCCAGATCGAATTCTCGTGGAGTGAGGTCGATCGGCTTCGCGTCGATCAACACCTCGCGGGCCGCTTCGTCGATCACCAGGTCGCCAAACTCCATACGGTCTGTGCCTCGCCGTGCCGGGCCGAGGGTGCGTCGGAGGACCGTTCGAACCCGCGCCGCGAGCTCCCGTGGCGAGAACGGCTTGACCACGTAGTCGTCAGCACCAAGCTCAAGGCCGAGCAGCCGATCGGGTTCCTCGGCGCGGGCGGTCAGCAACACAACGGGCACATCCGACGAACGCCGGATACGGCTCAACACCGAGAACCCATCGAGTTCCGGCAGCATCACATCGAGCACCACGAGGTCGAAGTCCTCCGCTGCGATCCGATCGAGCGCGGCGCGTCCGTCGCCCACCTCGGACACCAGAAACCCTTCCTGGACCAGGTAGGTGCACGCCACTTCACGAACCATCGGCTCATCGTCGACCAACAGGACACGAGCCCCGGTGAGGTCGGGGTCGAGACCTCCGGGCAGGCCGGAGGTCTGTTCCTTGGATGCCGGACGCGGCTGGGTCATGAGTCCAGAGTAAGTGATGCCCGGCTCACGATGAGTGCCGTCGAGGCCGAGTTTCGAAATCGTTAATGGTCCTGTTCGTGGTCGGCAAGGTCTGACCACGACCATCCAGGGA
>CAZDYO010000257.1:0-4570 GCA_964509555.1 uncultured Acidimicrobiales bacterium | reverse complement strand
ATCGCGGAGGTGCCAAGAGTGAGTTTGGCGGCGCCGGCCATCAGGCCATGGGCGAAGCCGGCCGCCTGCTGGTCACCGGATCTGGCCGCCACCGGGACCCCGGAACCGAGAAGGCCCTCCGGCATGACTCCGGCGATGGAGTTGGTCGCGGCCACGGCCGGAAGCAGCGAAACGTCGGCACCGAACATCTCGACCACGAAGTCGGACCAGTCGCCGGAGGCAAGGTCGTAGAAACCGGTGGCGCCGGCGTTCGACGGGTCGGTCACGAACGACCGCTCCGCCGTGAGCGCGTCGGTGAGCCACGAGTCGACCGTGCCGAGCCGGAGCGTTCCCGCCTGCCGGGCCTTCCTGACGGCATCGTCGTTCCGGAGCAACCACTCGACCTTCGAACACGAAGCCGACGTATTCAGCGGGATTCCGTTGCTACGAAATTCGGCCACACGCGCCGCGGTTCGGGTGTCCTGCCATCCGATCGCGGGCCGCAACGGAAGCCCGGTGGCCGAATCCCACGCAACCACGGTTGACCGCTGATTGGCGATACCCACCGCCGCCACATCGTCGGGTGACAGCCTGGCGTCGGCCAGCGCCCCGAGGAGAAGATCGACCGACACATCGCGCATTTCGACCGGGTCCTGTTCGACCGCTCCGTCGAACGGGTAGCTGATCGAGAGCCGCTTCTGGCCAGTGGCAACCCGCATTCCCGCCGGGTCGAACAGCCCCACGCGGATGCTGGTCGTGCCGACGTCGATCCCGGCGACAACCGTCATGGGGTGTCGTCGCCGATCAACACTCCGGGGTTCATCAGACCATCGGGGTCGAGGGTCCGCTTGATCGAACGAAGCATTTCGAGGCCGGTCTCCCCCAGTTCGACCGCCATCCAGTCGCGCCTCACCCGGCCGACGCCGTGATGGTGGGCCAACCCGGCCCCCACTTCGGCGGCCGCCTCCATCGCCGCCTGCCAGCATTGGTCGTAGGTGGAGACGAAGTCGCTGCGCTCGGTGGGCATCGCGGCGAACGTGAAGTAGAGGTTGGCACCGGATCGGTAGCTGTGGGAGGTGTGGGCGGTGGCCGCGATGACTCCGGGCACAGCCGAGATTGCATCGGTTACCGCCTTGTAGAGCGCCGGCAGTCTGGTCCAATCGGTGGCCACCTCAATGGTGTCGGCCAGCACGCCCTGGCTCAGCAGCTCCTCCCACGATGGCACCGAGTTGCGCGAATCGAACCACGCGTCGACCACATCGGGGGCCGCCGCCACACCACCGTGGGAGACGCATATCCTCTCGGCCGCCGCGGCCTGCAGCGGGGCCAGTCCCGGGGGACCTTCATGGAGGAAGATCAACATGGCGTTGCCTTTCGGCAGTTGATCCCTGAAGTGACGCCACGATTCGCGGCCGTCGTAGAGGCGGACCACGGGTGGGCGCCAGCCCGGCCGGATGACCTCGCGGATCGCTTCGAGACCGGCCTCGAAGTCGTCGAAATGGAATGCCTGCCTCACTCCGGGCTCGGGGAGCGGACGAAGCGAGAAGGTGACCTCGGTGACGATACCCATGGTGCCTTCGCCGCCAAGGAACAGCTGGCGGAGGTCGGGCCCGGCGGAGGCCCGGGGGGTGGCGCGGCTTCGGTATATGGAACCATCCGGCAGCACCGCCTCGAGCGAGTGCAGTACATCCTCGGTGTTGCCATAGGCCGTGGAATACTGGCCGGAAGCCCTGGTCGCGACCCACCCTCCAACGGTCGAGAGCTCGATCGACTGGGGCCAGTTTCCAATCGTGAGTCCCTCGGCCTGCACGAGCATCTCGGCTTCGTGGCCGTTGGTGCCGGCACCGAACGTGGCCAACAGATTGTGGGAGTCGAGCGAGCGCAGCCCGGTCATGCGTTCGGTGCTGATCACCACCGAATCGGCTGACGCCAAAACACCGCCAACCACGCCCGATCCGCCTCCCCGGGCGATCATCTTCACGCCATGGGCACGGCAGATCCTCACCACCCGCGACATCTGTTGGGTGTCGGCCGGGGCCGCAACGGCAAGAGGAAGCTCGAGGTGGCCTTCTTCCCTACGCATCTCCGAACGCATCCATGTGTCGCGGGCCCGCACGGCCCGCTCCGCATCGCCGCGGATCAGACCGCTGCCGAGGACCCCTTCGAGCTGTTTGATCAGATCAGTCATCAGATGTGTACGTTCCTGCGTGGTTGGTCATGAATGCCATCTCATCGGCAAAATGCTGCTCGGTGGCGGCGATTTCGGCGTCGCGCTGCTCGCTGCTCCAACCGAGTCTCGCGGCCATCCGGTCGGCAACCGCAATCGACAGCGGGGATCGCTCGGCCGGTGCGAACCAAGCTGCTCTGGTGCGTCGGTAGACAACATCTTCGAGCCTCGTCGCGGCCTCGATGTCGATGGCCCAGTCGATCTCGCCGACAATCACGCGTCCGTCCGGCACCACCGGATCGGATCCCATCGCCAGCACGGAATCACTGTCGGAGCCATACAGTCTCACGAGTCGCCGGGCGACCGGGGAAGACACCCCGGTGCGGGTCTGAAGCCCCTCGGCCCAGGCATCGAGATCGCGCCCGGTCTCTGCACCCGGTATCGGAGCGTTTCCGGGGCCGCTGCGCAGGGTTGTGTCGAGCGCTTTCCCGATCTTTTCGACGACCTCTTCGGCCATGTGACGGAACCCGGTGAGTTTGCCGCCGGCAATGTTGATCATTCCTCCGGGCCCGACCCAGACTTCGTCCTTTCGGGAGATCTCCTTCGGGTCCTTCTTCTCCTGTGCGACCAGCGGCCTCACACCTGACCAGGCGGCGATCACCTCGCTCGGATCGATCGGGTCGGTGTCGAAGTAGCGGGTGATCGGATCGAGCAGGTAGTCGATGTCGGTGGCATCGATCTCGGGCCACAAAGGACGGCTGCCGGTGTAGCTCGTGTCGGTGGTGCCCACGTAGACCACGTCTCCTCGGGGAATGGCGAAGATTGAACGCTTGTCGGTGGTGTTGAGAATCACCAGATTCTCAACCGGCAGACGCTCGTGGGGCAGGACCGCGTGTACGCCCTTGGAGAGATGAAGACGGGTTCGAGGCGGGTCGACCTCCATGCGAGCGAGGCTTTCCACCCACGGACCGGCGGCGTTCACGATGACTCTCCCGGAGACATCGACCATTCGTCCGCTGGTGACGCATTCCGCGGTGACCCCGATGATCCGGCCGGCCTCCCGGCGAAGGCCGGTGACCCTCAACATGTTGGCAGCGACCGCACCGGTGGACGCGGCGGCGCGCATCACTCCGATGACGAGCCGGGCATCGTCGGTGAGGTATTCGCGATACGCGATCGCCCACCGGTAACGGTCGGATCTCAGCAGCGGTTCCTCAACCGCCAGATCGTCTGCATCCCATGTGGTGTGACGATCCTGGTCTTCGACCGCTCCGAGTTTTTCGTAGGTCCCGATACCGGTCCGGAAAGTGGCCAGCGATGCCCTCCCCCTGGCCGGCACCACCATCCAGCACGGCTCTGCGAGATGTGGGGCCATCGCATGGACCGCCTTGCGCTCAAGCGCCGTGCGGCGGACCAGGTTTACCTCGCCCATGGCCAGGTATCTCAGGCCGCCATGAATCAGTTTCGAGGAACGCGACGAGGTGCCGGCGGCGAAGTCGTCGGCCTCGAGGACCGCCACGCTCAGCCCGCGGGCGGAGGCATCCCGGGCCACGCCGGCGCCGGTGATCCCGCCTCCGATGACGACCACGTCGAACGACTGTGATTCGAGGGTGTCGAGAAGACCGTCTCGTGAACCCGGTGTGAGAGTCGCCGTGGAGTCGGCCATGATCGGGGATCAACTCCCCGGTTCGGATTCCTCGGTGGCCTCCGACGGCTCATCGTCGGGTGTCGGTGGGTGGAAGAATATGGCGAGCTGTCCGATGGCGGAACCGAGGCCGATCCCGACCGCGATGATCAGGCCCGACCAGCCGTCGAGGTCGTCGACCACATCGAGGGAGTTGTCGAGCGAGTAACGGCCAGCGCCGGCAACTGCGACCGCCACCGCCATTGCCGCGAGCACGAAGTTGTATTCCCAGCCGTCACCGACGATGAAAAACCCGTTCTCGCGGTGGACCGTCCAGGCTGCGACAAACATGAGCGCCACGATGGACGCCGCGGCGAGAGGAGTGAGCAGACCAGCCGCGAACATGAGCCCGCCGCCGACTTCGGTGGAGGCCGCCAGGTATGCGTGGAGCTTGCCGGGCTTCATGCCCATGGAGTCGAACCATCCGGCGGTGCCCGGGATCTTGCCCCCCCTGAAGAACTTTCCATAGCCGTGGGCGGCGATGGTGACACCGATCACGATCCGGATCATCAGCAACGCGATGCTGATCTGGTCGGACGGCAATTGAAAAGTGTCGCCTGTGAGTTGCGCTACAAGCATGATGTCTCCCTCGTCATCGCGAATGGTAGATCGTGGTACCGGTGTCGACCGTATTAGCCGCTGTGGTACGGCCAACGGGTGCGCCCACCGGATCAGTTGGTGGAGACTTAGCCTCAATCCACCGATCGGTTTCGGGTGAGGTTGTTTTGGTGGGCTGGGTT
>CAZDYO010000256.1:0-4592 GCA_964509555.1 uncultured Acidimicrobiales bacterium | reverse complement strand
GTCTACGCCCCAAGCCTTGAGAACGCGTTCGGTGTAACCGTCTTCGCCCGGGCGGCCGACATGGTAGATGATTTCGTCTTTTCGATCGTCGAGGATCGCCTGGCGAATTCGCCCGCCGATTTCGTCGAGAGCGGTTTCCCAAGAGATCCGTTCCCACTGGCCGCCGCCTCGCTCGCCCACCCGCTTCATCGGATACATGACCCGCTCCGGGTCGTAAACCTGGTTGAGGGTGGCCGGGCCCTTGGCGCAGTTGCGTCCGCGGCTGGCCGGATGCTCTGGGTTGCCCTCGAATTTCTCGATCTTGCCGGTCGTCTTGTCGATGTAGGCCACAAGACCGCATGCCGCTTCGCAGTTGAAACAGGTGGTCGGTAGCAGTGCATAGTTGCGATCGACCCTTTCGGGCCATGACGCGGCGTCGTTTTCGTGCCAATCGTGCCATTGATCATGGGGCGGATAGCTGTGGAGGTCGGTCACGGTGGTTCCTAGCTGAGGGGGACGGACTGGCCGGCCCTGACAAATGCGTCTTCGTAGGCGAACATCCCGGCGAGTGCCGCCAAAGCGGCCACCGCCGGAAGGGCCGGGCCGGCGGTGTCGAGTGCGAGTACGGCTGCGACCGCGGCGATCGGCAGCAACATCCCGACAATCACGCCGAACAGAAAGCGGCTCCGGTACCTGCCCTTGACCATCGAGTGGACGGCCAGCTCCACGTGGCGCGATCCGGCGTGGGTGATCTCCATGGACACCACTGCCAGGGAAGCAGTTGCTCCGCCGAGAAGCACCCATCTGATCGCCGTCGGATCGGGGACGGCCGCGAACACGTCGATCAGGGAGAAGACGGCCCCGCCGGCAGTGACGGCCTGGGAAACAAGCATCGGGAGCACGAGTGGTGACTGCCAGAGGTCACGGCCCTCGCATTGTCCGAACAGGAACGCCGTGTAGCCGGCAGTGCCGACCGCTCCCAGAACAGCCGGGACGGCCAGCCACTCGAGTGCGGTCGGCGAATCAACCAGGCCCGCGATCCACCACAGGGCCACGACAGCGGTGTTGGCCATCAGAATCCAGGCGCCCTTGACCAGCCAGGAGCTGGGATTCCCTCTTGTGAGCAGGTAGTGGAAGCGCGTGGGTTGCTTGAGATCGGCCACCAGCAGAACTCCGGTGATGGCCAGAAAGACGCCGGCGACCATGGGCGGCACCACGCCCACAACAGCCTGTTGAGTGGAATTTCCGAGCAACACCAGCAGGGCAGCCACGAGCATCACGCCGGCAGCGATGGCTTTCGTGACCAGGTATCCCGACACCTTTTCCTTCCAGGTCATCGGGTGTGGTGTGGTGTAGGCCGTGCGGGCGACGACTCCCGAATCGTCGATGCCGGTCGGAACGGTCGGATGTGCGGCCGTGGTATCGGCCCAGATCAGCCCGTCGGATGCGATCGCGGTTCGTGTGGGGTCCAGGGACGCCTGGTCGGCTCCCCGGTAGAACACCTTCGGCTTGGTGTTCTGCTCCGGCGAGCGAACAGCCACGTCGGATCTACCGATGATCGCGGTGACCGGATCAAGTGGATTGTCGAAATCAGCGACCTTGATCGCGTGGGTGGGGCACACCACGACACACGATGGTTCGAGCCCGACCTCGATGCGATGGTTGCAGAAGTTGCACTTGTTGGCGGTGTTGGTGGCCGGATTGATGAAGATGGCGTCGTACGGACAGGCGTTCATGCACCCCTTGCAACCGATGCAGTTGCCGTCGTCGAAGTCGACAACACCGTTGGCGGCACGGAACAGGGCGCTGGTCGGGCAGATCTTCATGCAAGGAGCGTCCTCGCACTGATTGCAGCGCATCACGGAGAAATGCCGACTCACATTTGGGAACGAACCGGTCTCGATGTATTTCACCCAGGTCCGATTGACCCCCAGGGGCACATCGTGCTCGCTCTTGCACGCCACCGTGCAGGCATGGCAGCCGATACACGAATCGCTGTCGAGTAAGAATCCGAGCCTGGTCAACTTTGTCCCCGAGTGCCGACGTCGGCACGAAATGTACGTACTTTTGGTGTCCCGGTCAAGGACAACCGCCAACGAGGATCAACTGCGGTCGTTCGGCTCGCTCAGGTCCAGCGCCACGTCGACGATCATGTCCTCCTGGCCACCAACCATGCGTCGGCGTCCCAACTCCACCAGAATCTCGCGCGTGTCGAGGCCATGAGCCTCCGCCGCCCTCTCGGCATGACGCAGGAAGCTCGAGTAGACACCGGCGTAACCGATGCTGAGGGTCTCCCTGTCGACCCTCACCGGGCGATCCTGGAGAGGGCGCACCAGATCATCGGCGGCATCCATCAGCGCGAACAGATCGCAACCGTGGTCCCAGCCCTCAAGGTCGGCCACGGCCACGAACGCCTCGAGTGGACAGTTACCGGCGCCGGCACCCATACCCGCCAACGAAGCGTCGACACGATGGCAACCCTCCTCCACCGCGATCACCGAATTGGCCACGCCCAGTGAAAGATTGTTGTGGGCATGAATGCCGATTTGGGTGTCGGGGCGGAGAACATCCCGGTAGGCCCGGATGCGATCACGCACCCCGCCCATGGTGAGTCTCCCTCCCGAATCGGTCACATACACGCAGTGGGCGCCGGCCGCCTCCATCCTCAGCGCCTGCTGAGCCAGTTCCGCGGGGCCGCTCATGTGGGCCATCATCAGGAACCCGGACACGTCCATCCCAAGTTCCCGGGCCTTGGCGATGTGCTGGTCGGCGATGTCAGCCTCGGTGCAATGGGTGGCCACCCTCACCGACGTGACGCCGAGCGAGTGGGCTCTCTCGAGATCGGAAATGGTACCGATTCCGGGAAGCAGCAACGTGGTGAGGGCGGCGTTCGAGATCACCGAAGCCACCTCTTCGATCCACTCCCAATCGGTGTGGGAACCGAATCCGTAGTTGAAGCTCGAACCGGCCAGGCCATCGCCGTGGGAGATCTCAATCGCATCCACACCAGCCGAGTCAAGAGCTCTGGCAATCGATCGGATCTGGGTTATCGAGTACTGGTGGCCGATCGGGTGCATCCCGTCTCGTAGGGTCACATCCTGTACGTAGAGATTGGCTGCTGTCATGACGGCACCCTTCGACGAGCGATCTCCTCGGCCGTCCGAATGGCGGCTGATGTCATGATGTCGAGATTCCCCGCGTAGGAGGGAAGATAGTGCGCCGCGCCCTCCACTTCGAGAAACACGGTCACCTTCCAGCCGGTGAATTTCCGGTCGAGCTGCGGGATCCGCACCGCCTCACCATCGCTCAGACGGTCGAACTGCACGCTCTGCTTCAGGCGGTAGCCCGGCACGTACTGTTGGACCGTGGAAACCATCTCGTTCACCGACGCTTCCATGGCGTCGGGCTCCCCGGACTCCACCAGGCAGAACACCGTGTTGCGCATGATCAACGGCGGTTCAGCCGGATTGAGAACGATGATCGCCTTGCCGAGACCCGCACCGCCGACAGCCTCCAGCGCTGCCGAAGTGGTCTCGGTGAACTCATCGATGTTGGCCCTTGTACCCGGCCCGGCTGACCGCGAGGCTATCGACGAGACGATCTCCGCATACACGACCGGCTCCATCCTGTTGATCGCGGCCACCACCGGCACCGTTGCCTGCCCGCCGCAGGTAACCATGTTGAGGTTGGGGGCATCCAGGTGTTGGTCGAGGTTGACGCACGGGACGCAGTAGGGGCCAATGGCCACCGGCGTGAGGTCGAGTATTCGCTTCCCGTGCTCGCGGAGCACCCGATCGTGGTTGGCGTGGGCGGCGGCCGAAGTGGCGTCGAACACCAGATCCACCTCGCCGAACACATCCATGTCCAGGAGACCGTCGACTCCCCTGGCAGTGGTGGCAACGCCCAGGCGAGCGGCGCGGGCGAGGCCATCAGACGCCGGATCGATGCCGACCATGGCCACCACCTCGACTTCCTCCGAGGTCCTCCGACTCTTGATCAACAGGTCGGTGCCGATGTTTCCCGAGCCGATGATGGCGCACCTGATCCTCGATGTCCCGCTCACGCCACGAACCTCGCGGTCACCGACCCGAGGGCCCCCATGTCGGCCTCGACCGAATCGCCCGGAGCCACCGGGAACATGGGCCCGAGAGCTCCCGTCATCACGCACTCTCCTTTTCTCAGCGGCGATCCCAGACGGTCGACCGTGTTCGCCAGCCACACAGCGGCGTGAAGGGGGTTGCCCAGACAGGCCGCCCCGCTGCCGGTCGAGGCGACCTCGTTGTCGAGGGTCATGGACATTTCGAGCGACAGGAGATCAAGATCACTCAACGCCACCGGCTTGGTGCCGACCACGTATGCACCGCAGCTGGCATTGTCGGCCACGGTGTCGAGAATGTTGATGTCCCAGTCGATGACTCTCGAGTCGACCACTTCGATTGCCGGCAACGCGAAAGCGGTGGCAGCAACGACATCGACCACCGAAAACGGCCCACCGGTCAGGTCCTTGGCAAGGACCAGCGCCACCTCGGCCTCGGCCCGTGGTGCGATCATCGCACCGATCGGCACGTCGAGCCCGCTGGCGAAGCACATGTCGGTGAACAGCACACCGAAGT
>CAZDYO010000255.1:0-4594 GCA_964509555.1 uncultured Acidimicrobiales bacterium | reverse complement strand
TTAGTGTAGGCACTGTCATACTCACCGTCGTCGGCGACCCAGACCAGGCCATTTACGGATGGAACGGGGCCGACCCGGATTTCATCCGCGAGATCGATCGTCATCTGCCGGGCTCGTCGATCGTCCACCTACGCACCAACTTTCGCTCCACGCCCGAGATTCTCGCCGCGGCGGGCCGTGTCCTCGGCCGTGACCCGCAGCCGGCCGCCAAGCCATCCGGCAGCCCACCTTCGGTGACGGTTCTCGAGGGGACCGAAGAGGCGGTGGCCATCGCCCGGGCCGTCCGCAGTCGACACCGGCCCGGAGCCCCGTGGGGTCGGCAGGCGGTCCTGGCCCGAACCAACGCACAGTTGCTCCCGATCGCACAGGCGCTCGACCGTGCCGGAATTCCGACGAGAACCCGGGGCGACGCAGCGCTGTCGCGGCGGCCGGAGATCACCGACCTCGTTGAGGGTTGGGACCAGCACGCCCTGCTGTCGGCGGTGATTGCCGATGAGAAGGTCGAGTCCAGGTTCACCAACAGCGATGAGCGGGGGCTGATGATCGAGGCCTTCCTGGAGCTGGCCGACGACCATGTGGCACTCGATCCTTCGGCGACGGTGGCCGACTTCATGGCCGGCCTCCGTGCCGACGACCAGGCCTACCGGGGCGGCGACTCCGTCGACTTGGCCACCTTCCATTCAGCCAAGGGTCTCGAATGGCCGGTGGTCCACATAATCGGGATGGAGGAGGGATACGTGCCGATCGGGTACGCCCGCTCCCGGGCCGCCATGGCGGAGGAAATGCGTCTGCTCCACGTTGCCGCCACCCGGGCCGAGTCAGAGCTGCATCTCTACTGGTGTCGCCGCCGCCCAAGGGGCGACTCGCTCGACGAGAGACGACCATCACCGTGGCTCGAGGCGTTTGCCACCGTGGGAGACGGCGAACCCGTGCCTCCACCCGACATCGACACGATCCGGGCCCGGCTGGAGCCCGACCCGGCCGACGACGGGATCGCTCCAGTCACTGCGTCTCTACGACTCGTAACCGACCTCGAATCGGCGTCGGACGACATCGTGAGGGAGCGTTTGCTCACCTGGCGGACCGGCTTGGCCCGCGCATCCAGGGTCGATCCCAACGCGATCGTGAGCGATGCAGTGGTCGAACTACTCGTTGAGCAGCGCCCCGGCAGCGTCGACCGCCTCGCCGAGCCTCACCTGCTCGGACCCGGTCGCGCCCGCCGCTGGGGCGCAACGGTCATCGAACTCCTCTCCCAGTAGCCCTCCCCTCCCCCCTGCTTTTCTGACGAATACGGACCGATATACGGTCCGTATTCGTCAGAAAAGCAGGGGGGAGGGGAGGGCAGCGGGGCGGTCAGCGGGGGCGGGCCACCAACACGACAGTGGCATCGCACTCGTCGAGAACAGTCTCGGCCGTGTGGCCTATGAACGGGCGGCCGTCGACGTTGCGCACACGGGCCCCGAGAACCACAAGATCAGCCTGCTCGTCGGCGGCGACACGCACCAGGGTCTCACCGATCGAATCGGACTGTCGCACCACCATGCGAGGTTGGAGACCCATCTCCGAGGCCAGATCCTCGGCCGGTCGCATCAGCTGATCGAGCACCATGGTTGCAGATTCGCCATCCCGCTGTCGGGCGAAGATCCTCGGCAACCGGGGGCCCTCGGGCCGAGCCACGTGGGTGAGGATCGGCTCGGTGCCAAGCTGCGCGGAGATACTGAAAGCGACTTCCTGGGCCGTCCTGGACGAAGCTGTGCCCGCCACCGGGACCACCACCCTGGAGAAGGCCGCCGGTAGGGGCCGATCAAGGCCACGGGCCCGTCGGACTATCAGCAGCGGGATGGGCGAGTGAAGAAGCAGCTGGTCGACCATCGGTGAGTAGAGCTGGCCCTCGTGGCGTTCGGCCACACCCACGACGAGCACTCCGTAACCCAGTTGGGACTCGGCGAGGATGCAGTTGGCGACATCGTCGGGGCCGCCCTTCACACGGCGGGTCTCGACCTTGCGCTGATCAAGCACGTTGGTGATGATCGTGGTGTCGGGCCAGTTGATGTCGTCTCTCACGGATATCACGGTGGCGGGAGCTTCGGGAGGCCACGCGAACTGGGCCAGCTGGGCAGCGGCGATCGACGCCGGCGCTCCTTGGGAAGCAAGGAGGAGGCGCGTCGATTTCACCACGAGGTTGCGGCTGAGCGCCTCTTCACGCTCGAGTCGTTGCTGCTCGTCGGCCGAACCCCGCCAGCCCCGCACGACCAGTCGCAGACTTCCGGCTGCGAACAGCGAGGTCGCAAGCGGAACTATGACGATCACCGTGTAGGCGGTCTCGCTGAACACCCCGAGGGTGAGACCAACCGATGCGATCACGATTTCGAGGGCACCACGTGCGTTGAGGCCGGCACCGAGGGCCAACGAGGCCCTGGTCGACTGTCCGGCGAGGCGTCCGCCCAGGTATGCGCCCGCGAACTTCGCTCCGATGGCCACCGCAATGACCAGCACCGCCCAACCCTCGGCGCTGTGTTGCGAGAGGAGACCCAGGTCGACACGCAGACCGGCGGTGGCGAAGAACACCGGCGCCAGGAAACTGGTGGTGAGAGCCTCGATGTAGTGAAGGACGTCGCCCTGCTGGAATCGTGAGCGATGCAGCACGACCCCGGCAACGAAAGCACCCAGCACGGCCTCGATCCCGAGAGCCTGAGTGGCAACACCGAACACCAACATGGTGAAGATCACCACGGTCATGGCACCCGAGATGTTGGCGCCCTCACGCCGCACGAACCGCAGCGACCGATCGACGACCCTTTGACCGAGGGTCATGGCCATGAGCACGAAAGCCGCCAACCCGCCGACGGTCTTGAGAATGCCGGTGACTGAAACGTCGCCCTCGATGGCGAAACCGGAGAAGATGGCCAGCATCAGCCAGCCCACCACATCGTTGGCCATTCCGGCGGCCACCGTGATCTGACCGAAATCGCGGCGCATCAGACCGAGCTCGGACAGGATCTTGGCGATCACCGCCAGGGCCGACACCGAAAGCGCCGACGCCACGAACAGCGCGAAAACCGTGCGGTCGCTGTGGGGGCCTATGAACGAATCCGGAAGTGTCAGTCCGACGATGAGCCCACCGACGAGCGGAACCACGAGGCTGAACCCGGTGACCAACGCCGCGGCTCGGCCGAGTTTCGAGATTAATTCGAGATCTGTCTCGAAGCCCGCGGTGACCAGCAGGAGAGCCACACCCAGCCAGCTGACCGCGAACAATGCACCCGATGAGATCTCGAGATCGGGCAGGAACCAATGGAAACCCGATGGCCACACCCGCCCGAAGATGGACGGCCCGAGGATCACCCCGGCGGCCAGTTCACCGATGACCGACGGCAGATTGATCCTGCGCATCAGATAGCCACAGGTGCGGGCCATGGCCACGAGCACCAACAGTTGGGTCCAGAAGATCAGCAGTTCGTGTTCGTCGAGCGGTGTGAGCATCTTCAGGCCTCCGTGATCATAAGCACGGGTGCGTGGTCACTGGCCGGGTCGTCCTTGGGTCCCTTGCGCTCGTTTCGGTCGATCAGGGTGGCCGTGGTTGCAGCAGCCATCGACTTCGACACGAGCAGCAGGTCGATCCTCATGCCCTCCCGCTTGTGGAACGCTCCGCCCCGGTAATCCCACCAGGAGAACAGACCGTCCTCCGGATGGTGCTGCCGGAACACATCGACCAACCCCCACTCTTCGAGCGCCAACAGGCGGTCACGCTCCGGCTGACTCACGTGGGTCGACTCCACGAACCTGGAGGGATCGTGAACGTCGATGTCGGTCGGCGCGATGTTGAAGTCGCCGCAGACCACGAGATCGTCGGTCGGTTCGCAGGTGGCTTCGAGAGTGCGGTGGAGCCGGTCGAGCCAACTGAGCTTGTACTGGTAGTGGTCGTGGTCAAGGGACCGCCCGTTGGGCACGTAGCAGCTCGCCACCCTCACTCCCCCGCAGGTGGCCCACGCCAATCTGGCATCGGGATCGGGCTCCTCGGTGTCGACGAAACCGGCCATCGGGTTGTCGAGCCCGACGCGGCTGAGGATGGCCACACCGTTCCAGCGGCCCTCTCCGTTGTGGAACGACTGGTATCCGAGTGCCTCGAATGTGAGCGCCGGGAAGGCATCGTCGGAGAGTTTGGTCTCCTGAAGGCAGAGCACGTCGGGTTGGAAGTTCTGCAGCCACCGCTCGACGCGCGACAAGCGGGCATTGAGCGAGTTGACGTTCCATGTGGCCAGGAGCATCGCCAGACCCTACAACGCACCGATGTATCCGGTCGTACACTCCGCGCTCGTCGGGCGCCACCGTACAATTCATCGATGCCTCACGACAGTGACCCCACGGTCGAGTTGGGCCCCAACGCCTGGCTCGTTGATGAAATGCGATCACGGTGGGTCAACGATCCGTCGTCGGTCGACCCGCTCTGGCGAGCCCAGTTCGAATCGGAGGCCACCGGCGCCGGCCGGGCCGCAGCGGCGCCGTCCCCCATAGAGACCAATGCCACCGTGGTAAAGCCGACCAGGTCGCCCGCCGCGCCGAAGCCCCAAGCCCCCAAGACGGAAGCCGACAC
>CAZDYO010000254.1:0-4596 GCA_964509555.1 uncultured Acidimicrobiales bacterium | reverse complement strand
CTGGAACGCGCTGATGCCGAAGCGAAACCAGAAGGACATCGCCAGTCTGATCGAGGAGTTCGAGTATCCACGCCACGGACCCGGGATGATGTGGGAACGCTGCTCCGAGTTGGTCGAGGCCCAGGGTGGTCGAATCCTCATGAACAGTCGCGTGGTGGGAATCGAACACGAAGGCGGACTTGCCAAGGTTGTGACAACCGAATCCGACCAGGGCACAGGGCGTGTCAAATGCTCACAACTCGTTTCGTCGATGCCGATACCGCGTCTCGTCCAGGCCATGAACCCCTCCCCGCCCGAGGAGGTTCTCACCGCGGCCAACGGACTGTCATTCCGCGATTTCCTCACGGTGGCCCTGGTGGTCCCGGAGGATGAGGCGTTCCCCGACAATTGGATCTATGTCCATTCGGCGGAGGTGAAACTCGGCCGGATTCAGAACTTCGGGGCGTGGTCCCCTGAGATGATTCCGGAGAAGTCGATGACCTGCCTCGGCCTTGAGTATTTCGTGACCGAGGGCGACGATCTCTGGACCGCAGACGACGCCGACTTGATTCAGTTGGGTATCCGCGAGCTCAAGACCCTCGGCCTGTTGGACCCGGCCCACATCGGTGAGGGCTACGTGGTCAGAATGCCCAAGGCCTATCCCATGTACGATTCGTGCTACAAGGAGAACGTCGACATCCTCCGGGGATGGTTGTCGGAGAACGCGACCAACGTCCACCCGATCGGCCGCAACGGTATGCACCGCTACAACAACCAGGATCACTCGATGTACACGGCCATGCTCACCGTCGACAACATGGTGAGCGGAACCAGCCACGATGTCTGGCAGGTCAACGTCGATGCGGAGTACCACGAAGAGCTCTCCAGGTCGGAATTGTGAATTCGGTTGCGGACATCCCCACCATCGTGGTGATACCCGCATTCAACGAGAGCGCCTCCATCCCCGCGGTGTTGCACAGTCTCCGCGCGGTTGTCCCCGAGCTCGACCTCGTCGTTGTCGACGACGGGTCGACCGATGGCACATCCGACGTGGTCAGGGCGCTCGGTGTGCGCTGCCTCACCCTGCCGTTCAACCTGGGCATCGGAGGCGCGCTCCGCACGGGCTACAGGTACGCGGCCGAGACCGGGTATCAGCGTGCCGTGCAATTCGACGCCGACGGCCAGCACCGGGCCGACCAGATCGGGTTGCTCATCGAGGCACTCGATTCCGGTGCGGCCCTTGCTGTGGGCACCAGATTCGCAGGGAAGGGCGACTATGAGGTCGGGTTCGGTCGACGCATGGCCATGCGCTCGCTGCGCCTCGGAGTGAGGATGCTGTGTGGGCGTTGGTTCAGCGACACGTCTTCCGGATTCCGTGCTGTCAACCGAGAGCTGCTCGAAGTCTTCGCCACTGAATATCCCGTCGACTACATGGACTCGGTCGAGACCCTCGTGGCCGCCAGTAGGGCCGGTTACCGGATCGTCGAGGTGCCGGTGGCCATGGAAGAGCGGTCTGGCGGGGCCCCCTCGCAGCGCCCGCTGAGACTCCTTTATCACTACGCTCGCTTGGTGGTGGCACTGGTTGGGTCGTCGAGACACGCATTTCCGCCTGCCGACGGACAACGGGGCTGATCGCTTGGTCGATCCGGCCCGCTCACATGGGCCGATCGTCTCAAGTTGACGGGCCGAACTGCCGATTGAGCACCACTGGCCGACCATCCCGAGGGGGTCGACGACTGTGTTCCGTCGTGACCACGACACTTCCCCAATTGCACTGGACCAAGAACTCGAATCGCAGCACCGCGCCGGTGTTGATCTGGCTTGGTTGGTGGTCGCCAGCGTCTCGCTGGTCGCGGCGGCGATCTGGCTGTCGGTGCCTGATCACGTACTCTCCTCGATCGACGGCTCGGGCCAGCTGAACTTCAACGGGCTCATCGCCCTGATCGTGGTCGTACCTGTGGCCGCGACCGTGTTCGCCACGCGGCGCTACCGGGATGCCGTTGGTGCCCAGCGCGAGTTGGCCCATCTGTCCGACCACGATGCCCTCACTCGTCTTCCGAATCGGCGAAACCTGAATCTCGCACTTCCTCGTGCGCTTTCACATTCTGGAAGGATCAATTCGAGGACCGGCATTCTGTTCGTGGATCTGGACGGGTTCAAGGCTGTGAATGACACCTACGGTCACGAGGTCGGCGATCGGCTGATGGTGGCGGTCGCCGAAAGACTTCGGGATCTGTGTGGCGGGATGCGTTGGGTGGCCCGCTTCGGTGGCGACGAATTCGTGATAATCGACCCTCTGCCGGCCTCTCAGCAGTCCTGCGCCCGGTTCGCGGAGTCGGTGGTGGCGAGCCTGTCCGAACCGTTCAGCATCGGTGAGGATCGAATATCCATTTCCGCCAGCGTCGGTGTGGCCTTCGGTGGCCTCGGCGACAGTCCCGAGTCCCTGGTGAAGGATGCCGATCTCGCCATGTACGACGCCAAGGACGGCGAGACGAGGGTGTCGATTTTCCGACCGGAGATGAGGGCGTCGCTGACACCGGCGACCGTCGCGTCCCGCCTCGAACGGGCATTGTCGAATGGCGAATTCCGCCTCATGTACCAGCCCATGGTGGTCCTTGACTCTGGCTCGGTGGTCGGCGTGGAGGCGCTGCTCAGATGGGACGATCCCGACAGGGGTGTGGTCGACGCTGTCGAGTTCATGCCGGCGCTGGAGGCAACCGGCCTGATTGTTCCGGTCGGCCGATGGGTGATGAGTGAGGTCTGTGCAAGCGCGAGACGGTGGGCCCAGATGATGCCCCCGGGCGTCCCGGCGTTGAGGGTCTCGATGAACGTGTCGCCGCGAGAGTTGTCGCAGAGCGATTTCGTCGACGACTTGAGGGCGGCCCTTGACCTCAGCGGTGTCGACCCCAGAACGATCTACCTTGAGGCCAACGAGACGTCCCTCACGTCAGACTCCCGGAAAGCATGGACCTCTCTCACCGGGGCCCGAAAACTGGGTGTCGGCCTGGCCATCGATGACTTCGGCAGGGGTTTCCTGTCGTTGGGCCATCTCCGCAACTTCGACTTCAGTCTCCTCAAACTCGATGGCCCGTTCGCGGCGATGATCTCGCATGACGGACCTGAATCGGTGATGCTGAGGAAGGTCATCGATCTTGCCGGCGAACTGGGCATACCCGTTCTGGCCGAGGGACTCAACGATGAGCTGCTCCTCGATCGGCTTCGGACGGCCGGATGCCAGCTCGGCCAGGGGTTTGTCATATCCGACCCGCTCAACTCCGACACGGTCGACCACTTGATCGAAGCCGGTTTGGCGGGTGTGTCCCTACCCAGGGTCGACACACCCGACGCGGCCCATCCCGCATCGGTCGACGGAACCGCTGAACTCGGCTCGGCGACCGTGGTCTTGCCAACGCTCAGACGAACGATGGTGTCCGAGCAAAAGGCCGCCATCTGACCCGGCTAGGAACCATCAACTCGGATCATGCTGGAGGGCGGCGGCCCGAAGTGTCGCGACATGAAGTGGCGGATCGCCGTGAGCCGAGCGCTCGGCGACCAGTGAAGGCCTCGCCGGTGTGGTTTGAGCATGCCAATGGGAATCTCCACCAGCGCGATTCCGGCTCGGACGATGACGTTCCAACGGCCGTAGTGTTCCCGCAACATCAGCAACGTGTTTCGAAGTTGCAGATAGGCCACCATCTCAACCGGCGAGCTCATACCCGGGTTGTCGACGATGGCACCACGGACCACACCGCAACCCCACCCGGACTCCGCCGCCCGGAGGCCCAGGTCCGCTTCCTCGCAATAGGCGAAGTATCGCTCATCGAACAATCCGATCTCCAGAAGGCAGTCGCGTCGGGCCATCATCAGGGTTCCGTGGGGATAGTCGGATCTGTCGAAGCCAACCTCGGATTCCGGTCGGGAGTCGATTGACCCGAGAAAAGGATCGATCACCGGGCGAAACCCGTCGCCTACGTCGGCGCTGACGAGCCCCACCCCGGGGTGGGTCGGCATTTCATCGAGGATCTTCGAGATCGTGTCGACGGCCGGACGGGCGTCATGGGGGGTGACCGCCACCCATGGCGTGTCTAGATGCCGGAGCCAGCGTCGCAGACCGACGTTGGCACCCGGGCCGAAGCCAAGATTGGCACGGGTGGGGATGACCTCGACCGAGGAAGGCAGACCCCGCAGGGTGCGTTCGGCGGCCGGATCGGATCCGTTGTCGACGACGATGACCCCATCGGTGTCGGTCTGGGCCATGTAGGCCGCGACGGTGGCCGGTAGAGAATCCGGCCGATTCCTGTGGACCACCACCACGGTAACTCTTCTGTCGGGCACCGACGTTGGTGGTTGCGGGATTGTCGGGCTGGACGCGGCATTCATGTCCGGCGCATCCTCGCCCGGATGACCACAGTCTGCAACCCGGTCGGCGCGAGAGCGTGGCCCCCAGCCGGATAGCCTTGGCCCGTCGCGCCCGTCGGTGACCCCTGATCGGGTCAACATCACAAACCCGGGGAAACCGCCCATGTCAGACAACTCCCGAGCAACGACCGTCGGCAAGATAGGCGACCTTGCGGCTGAGGCCGGACGTCGGAGAATCCATGTTCTTGCCTGGCGGGG
>CAZDYO010000253.1:0-4598 GCA_964509555.1 uncultured Acidimicrobiales bacterium | reverse complement strand
CCCAGCCACTCAACGGGTGGACGCGACACCCCCAACGTTGCCTGACACGGCACTACGGCCGAACCTCACCACCTACGACGCCTGCTACGTCGCCCTGGCCGAAATCCTCGACGCACCACTGGCCACACTCGATCTCCGCCTCGCACATGCCCCGGGCATCCGCTGCGAAGTACGCGTACCGCCGCGGCACCAGTAGGCACTGACACGAATGGCCGGCGTTCTGCCGCAACAGAAGAACCCGTGCAAACAGCCCACTCTGCTTTGGATCGAATCGTCGCTCAGTGGACAGCGGCGGGCGGGGAGCGATCGAACGGACGGGATCGGCCTACGTCCCGTCGGGATCGCGTGGCGGGTCATGGTATGCGTGCCCAAGTTCGGGGTGGTGATCCGAGATGGTGAGTATTTCTGCGATCGCCGTCATCACGGATTCGCGCCGTGTCTCGGCGCGGCGGTCGTCAGTTGATTGATCACGTTCGAGAAACCCGTTGATGTGCACGGCAAACGAGGCACCGTGGATTGGGTCGCAACCGGCGAAGGTCATTCCTGACAGGCCGCTGTGCCCGAAACTCCTTGGGCTGAACGGCCCGAAGTGGTGCCGCTGCAGATCGACCATGAATCCTGCACCGAGTTTGCAGGACCGATCAAGAACCGGGTCGAACGTGGCGGCCGCCGGTGCGGTAACCATCGCGGCGAGCGTCGACGCCGACGTTGGGACTCCGCTGCCGTCGAGCGCCGCGCTCATGCTCGAGTAGAGGTCAGCGAGTGCGGATGCCGAGGCGAGCAGTCCCGTCGACGCCTTCACTTCACACAAGTTGGTTTCGGACTGCTCCCAGAGCAACGGTTCGATCCCCTCGGGCCGTACGGCAACGTTCAACCCGAGCGCTGACGCGTCGCCGAGCAGAGTGAACGAGATCCGGTCGACCAACCCCAGCGGTTCCAGCACCGTGGAGGTGATCACATCCTCGAACGGGCTGGCCGCGACCGCCTCGATTGTCATGCGAAGCAGTTCCCACGCCGCGAACTCCGAGTAGGTCGTCACGTATTGGCGGGTCACTTCCGGTTCAAGCTCCAGCAGCATCCGGTCCCGTGCCTGTGACGGCTGCGCCAAGAACAATCGGGCCGGGTACCGGCCGAGACCGGCTGTGTGTCGCAACAGTTCGTCGACGGTAACAGCGGCCAACGCCGGGTGACCGATGCCGGGCAGGACATCCCCGAGACAATCATCGAAGGAGATCTCGCCCAAGTCCGCCAACGCTCCGACGCACAGGGCTGTGACCGGTTTACCGGCGCAGTAGACACAGAACCTGGTTGATGACATGACCGGTTTGCCGGCGCCGTCCACCCCGCCGGCCAGGTCGAGCCGCGGTCCGTCGCATGTACGCAAAGATAGCTGCCAACCGGTTCCCCAGTCGCCGGCGGCGGTCATGTCGTTGAGCAGGCCGACGACGTCGCTGGGCTCGTTCAACGCACCACTGGGACGGAATGGGTGACAAGGTCGCGGAACTGGTCAGTGCACGTATGCGCGGCCAGAAGCGTAAGGGCCCGGTTGGTTGCGGTGCGCTTCCCGCGCAGTGCGTGACGTACCGGTGCCCTGTCGTAGAGACCGGCGACGAACATGAGCGCAGCATCGTCTCTGCCTCGCAGCCGCGCTCCCTCCAGTTGCTCAAGAAGCGGGACGTGTGGAGGTGAGACACGCGCCGCGAAACTCATCCGTGTCTGCACGAGCGGCTCGACCGGGGGCAACCCACCCCGACGGGCCGTGAGGACACCATCGACGAAGGTGTCGTAGTAGTTGAAGGCGCCAACAGGCGAGTCGAACGTTTCGTGGGCCACGACAGCATCCGCACCGATGATCGGCGAGACAGTCAACTCGTCCGGGTCGAAATCGAACGGCGGGATCCGACGCCATCGGTCACCATCAGCGCAAGCCTGCAGCGCAGCAGCGGCTCCGTGCCCACCTGTGCCCACGAGCAGGACGAGCGGATCAAACTCGCTGGATCGGAGTCGCAGATCAACGGCAGCGGTCGGATCGACGGGATGGATACACAACGTGCCGTCGATTGAGCTAACACCGACTGCTACACCGTCCGGGCCAACGCACCTAACGGCCAAGTCCGGGCCACCAGTGAACGTACGGCCGAAATCAGTCGTCATTTGTCGACGGTAATCGTCAAACACGGGTCCTGGCCAACATCGAGTGATTCGGCGCACAGCTCGTATGTGCCCGGACCGAGCCCCTCGGGCAACACAAGGGTGACTGTTCCCGGGATGAAACCCGTCGAGTTCGAGCCCCCACTGTCTATGTGTTGGTAGGGGTTGTTGTGAGGCGAACTGGAGTGGGTCACGTCATACAACCAGAACAACCTCTTACCGTCGCGAGACAGGAGGAAACCCGCGCCTCTGAGGCCCACCGTGTAGGCCGCGTCCGCCGGGGGCCCGTAGCGAACATCGAACTGTTGGCCCGGCTCCGAAGGCGCCGCGGAAACCAGCTCGAGGACCGCCAGCCCATAGGGTAAGGTCGTCGTCGGAGCGGCGGTTGAGCCCGGAGCCGTCGTTACGGCCGCCAGATCTGTCGTCGTCGCGTTCTGGGCGGGACCAGTACCCGCGCCAGGAGCGGTCAACACCGGGTCGCTTCCGTTCCCGCACGCAGCAGCCAGCAACACTAGTGACAACATAAGTGGTTTTACTGAGGCGACTCCGCGCCGAGTCATTTGCCTGTCGGGAGCGTGTAGCCGCCGATACCGAGGGCATTGTTTATGGTGACGTAACACCAATAGTGGTGCCTGAAACCGAAAGTCAAACTCGAGTAGTCGCCCTTGGTAATACCGGCCGCGAGGGCCCGACCTTGGGAGTCGAGGGCGTAAGTCGGACCGCCGCTGTCTCCGTGCCTTGTCTGCCGTTCGAAACAGTTCGTGTGAGGGGTGCTGATACCTGTTTTCGAGTCTGTGAAGGTGAAATCAAGGAGTTTGAGGCTGCCGCACTTCTGATTCACGCCATCAATTTTCTGGATGCCCCACCCTGTTCCGCAGACCTGAAGGCCGTACGACTGCTGCCCGTCGGGCTTGGTGCCCTGCACGATCTTCCATCCGTCCCCGAGGTAGACGCGTGTGTGACCGTCCCAGTTGGCGATCGGCCACGTCAAAGCATCCACTTTGCCGTCAGCGTAGGTGTTCAAAGACACCGTGCCGTAAACATCGGTGCCTGGGTTCTGGTTCAAGTCAATGTTCTTCACGATCGTACCTGTCACTCCTTCGTGGCTCACCGGATCCACTGTGCAGTGACCGGCGGATAGCCCGGAGTAACCGGTGGCGTTGTTGAAGACCACGTATCCCATCGTGCATGCTGAACCATCGAAGCTGAGCCACTTGCCGCCACCCTGGGGCGCCTTGTCGCGTGCCTCGGTGTTCACGCTCTCGCCGGTGGCGACAACGACCGCATCCGAGGCCCGCACCAGAGCGCCACCAGTTCGGTGTGTAGTGGCAAGCGTTGCGGCATCGGATGCGAGCTGATCAATCATGACCCGCACGTCGGCATCGGTGCCCGGCGGCAGCGACACGTACACCGACTGAGTATCGCCAAACAACCCGACACCCCACCCTGTCAGCTTCGATGCTTTCAGGGCCGACTCGATCTCGCCACGCAGAACGTCGAGCTCATCGGCTGTCAGACCGGCGAGAGACTCCACGGCCACCGTGGTACCCACATTGCGGCCCATCGCTTCGGCAGCCCGCCGATCGGCTCCGACCGGATCCCGTACGGGGACAACAACGGATCCGTCATCTGCCAGGCGAACAAGGCCAATACGCCCGGCAAACCGCTCCCCGAGGGCCCGAAGAAGCTCACCATGGGCTTGGACATCGGTGGCGATCCCTCGAACCTGCGGTTCACCCGGAGGCGACGCCAGCGGTGCAACGATCATCGCCACCTCGTCTCTTGACAGCGTCTCCGCCGGCGACTGCCCAGGTCCGAGCCGGCGCAGACGAGCAGGCACAGGTAGACCGAGCTTGGTCAAATAGTCGACCAATTCCGGACCCGACATGGCCAGAATGGCGGTCGCCTCCTGCGGCGAGATCCCCACCCGCATGGAAGCCAACAAATCGACAAGTCCACCAGGGCTCGGTGCCGCATGCTGCGTCGGTGTAGCCCCATCGGCTGGAGCCACGGTCGCCTGGGCCAACATCGCCGCTGCTGCCACCGATGCCCACTTCGCGTGTTTCGAGACCATCTTGTCCACCTATCCACCATCCCCGGCCCGCTTGGCCGCCTCGCCTCACCATAGTGTGACGTTCGTCATGCATCAAGAAGTCTCAATAGTGAGCTACTCGACTCGTACTTGACGAGAAAGTCTGTCGCTGCTGTCCGCTTCCGCCATTCTGTCATGGAACGGGCGACCCCCTTACCGGGCACGCTGCACCAGTAGGCGGCTGATGGGACGGCGCAGACTTGCCACTTGCGCTTCGCGCAATCGGCTGGGGCTCAACATCTCCAGACACGCTGCCGCGAAAACGTCCCCCCGGGGACGTCTCGATTCGGACCTCGGGCGTCGCTCGCGGCCGCCCGATCCCATTTCGTGCCTAGAACGTGCCTAGAAGAATGGA
>CAZDYO010000252.1:0-4600 GCA_964509555.1 uncultured Acidimicrobiales bacterium | reverse complement strand
ACGTTCTCCTGGAAGGCAACGTCGATCGTATCGCGGCGTCTCCGTATTGTTTGAAACTCGAGCAACCGCGGCAAATCACCCTCGATGAGGATGCGATGAATCGATGCCTGGGCAACGTGGCATCTCCACGCAATGTCGGGCCCCATACCCAGCGCCCATCCGATCGCCGCCTTGATCGGCGACACGTGGCTCACAATCACCACGGATTGGACGGCCGCCCCCGAATCCCGCAGGGCGTCGAGGGCAGCGGCAACCCGGATCGAAACTTCGTCGAGGCTCTCGGCCCCGCCCGGGGACCAGCTCGGATCTGATCGCCATCGCGCCCAGGTACCGGCCGGGATGTCGCCGACGGGAGCACCCTCCAGCGTGCCGTAGTCGATCTCGATGAATCGCTCATCGACTTCGATCCCGACATCGTCGTGTCCACAATCGCGTATGGCCTGCGCCGTCTCGACGCATCGCGTCAAGGGGCTCGAAATGATTCTCTCGACGTCGTGGAGAGCAGTGCCGATCTCGAGCGCCTGGACCCTCCCGAGATCATCCAGGGGCTGGTCGCGTCGCCCCAGGAGCTCTCCGGAAGCATTGGCGGGAGTACGGCCATGCCTGACGATCGTCAGCATGGGGAAATGACTGCCGCTGCCATCATGGAGCGGCGTCCCTCGGCAACCGTCCGGTTTGAAGGAGTCTTGCGGCATTCCCCTCGTCGGCCAGACGAACCCGAATGGCCAGCCATAGCAACGCCGCCACTCCCGCACCCTCCAGGAGGACCAGCAGCACGAACGGCCGATCAAACTCCGGCAGCGGACCGGTCGCTATCGCGTCGAACCCGGCCACCGGCCACCAGAACAACGAAGTTCGAGCCCAAATGCCGGCAACCAGCAAGAACACGAACGAGCCGATGGGAAGTCCCAGCAGTTGACGCCTGAGGATTCGACGCCCGCGTGTGGTGACCATGATCAGGACCATCAACGCCACCGGGCCCAGCAGTGTGTGGAGAACGAGGGGCCTGCCGGTGAGATCCTCAAGCAAGGGCAACACACCACCAAGGGCCACGAATCGATAGTCGGCCGCGGGGCTGTCGAATACGAAGAACACCATCAGAACCGCGGATGCCAGGAACCAGAAGAACATTTCACAACTCCGATGCCGGGTCGACCAGGTTCAGTTGACGACCATACGACCGCACTCGGAGCAGTGTTCCATAATGCCGGACTCGGCATGTTTGAGCCGGTCGACCTCCATCGAGGGCATCATCGACGGACATCCCACACAGTTCTTCCCGTCGAACCTCACGACCGTGGCCGAACCGAAGGTGGGCCGGAGCTGTTCGTACTCGGCCAACATCGCCGGGGAGACTTCGGGGACGATCTCCTCGCGTTGGGCCTCGAGAGCCGACAACTTGGTGTCGATGTCGTGCTCGGCCCCGGAGATCTCTCGGGACAGGTCCTCGATGCGTTGGTCGAGGTCATTGCACGCGGCCTCCATCTTCTCGACCTCGGCACGAAGCGCCTCGGCCTGCTCCATGGCTTCGAGTTCGTCGTCTTCGATCGATTCCTGGCGCTGCTTCAGATGCGCGATCTCGTTCTGGAGAGCCTGGAGATCCTTCATTCCCCCGACCTCTCCGCTGTAGAGCCGCTTCTCGTCGGCTGCGGCCTTGTCGGCGACGGTCTGAGCTTCGTCTTCCAGTCGGCGCTGACGGCTGGCGGCCTCCACCCGTAGGGCCGCCACCTCGTCGATGGCCTCCTGCTTGGACGCTCGCTCGGTGCGTGCCGTGGCCAGGAGATCACGCTGCTCGAGAGTCTTCTTTCGATGACGAAGCTGTTTGATCTCGACGTCGATCGACTGGATCTGGAGTAGGCGCTCGAGGCTCATGGTATGGATCTCACGTGGTAAGGGGCGTCGCTGGTCGGATCATGGCACGGTCGTGGGCGGCGGGGGAATCGTGGTTCCGGTTGGTGGTGTGGTGGTGGTCGTTGTGGTGCCGCCGCCGCTGGTGGTCGTCGGAGTGGTGCCGTCCGGGACCGTAGTCGTTGTGGTGGTCGTCGTGGTCGGTGGCACGCAACCATCGGTCTTGCCGTCGCCGTCCTCGTCCACGGGCTCGAGCAATGTCGGACATATGCCGATGTTCGGGTCGTACTCGAACTGTGGGTCGACACAAGCGTCGGTGACACCGTCGCCGTCGGTGTCGACCTCGGCATCCGGGTCGCCGCAGAGACTCTTCGCTGTCTCCTTGTACTTCACGTTGTCAGAGTCGGTGCGCAGGATCACGCCGGCGCGAGTCGGCTCTGGTTTGTTGAACTCGATGACGGGCCGGTTGGCGTGGTAGGCGTTGTTGAACGCCCCCCAGATTCGCGCCGGGATTGATCCACCGGTGACATTTCCGACGCCGGCCACTCGACGCATCGGCACCCTGGCGTCGGGGTTGCCCATCCAGACCGCCGTGGCCAGTCGGGGGGTGAATCCCACGAACCACGCGTCGCCGAAGTCCTGTGCGGTTCCGGTCTTGCCGGCGGCCGGCTGCGATTCGAGTCGGGCCCTGGTGCCGGTTCCGCCCCGCACATTGGCCGCCAACACGTTGGTCACCAGCCTCGCCGACTGCGTCGAGATTGCGCGAGTGGGGTGGGGAACGTTTTCGAACAGAACATTCCCGGAACGATCCTCAACCCGGGTTATGAAGATCGGATCGACATGGACGCCGTCGTTGGCGAAGGTGGCGTACGCCGTGGCCATTTCGAGTGGGGTGATCTCGAGCGGGCCGAGCGGCATGGACATGGGCAGCTCGGACATGTCGGCCTTGATCCCCAGCGCTCTGGCAGTGTCGGCGACATTGGACAGACCCACGATCTGACCCAGTCGAAGATACGCACAGTTGGACGATGCCAGGGTTTGGGAGTAGATCGCCTGGAACGCACCTTTGCCGCCACCGAAGTTCGACGCCTCGTATGGGTCAGGGTCGCCGCCGGGGTTGTCGAACTCGCACGGACTGAGTCCGCTCACCTGGTCGGCGGGCACAAACCCCTTCTCCATCGCCGCCGCCAGGACGAACGGTTTGAACGCGGAACCGGTCGGACGCCCATTCGGGTGAGTGGCGATGTCGTACTTGAACAGATCGAATCCCGGTCCACCCACCAGAGCCCTGACCGCCCCGGTTCCCGGCTCGACGCTCGCACTGGCTGCCGTGAAAAAACGCGGGTCGTCGGGCAGGTTGTCGGCAATCGCCTTTTCGATCTGCGCCTGGGCGAGCGGATCGTAGGTTGTGAACACACGCAACCCACCCCCGAAGACCGCCTCTTCTCGCTCAGCCTTGGTATTGCCCAGTCGCTTGTCGGCCAGAAGCTGACTGCGCACCTCCTCGATGAAGTAGTTGGAGGGCTGCCACTGGACGGCCACTCTCCTGGTGGATGGCACATCCGAATCGTTGTATGCATCGAATTCGGCCTGGGTGATGTCTCCGGCGTTGAGCAGCAGCTTCAACGCGATGCGGCGCCGCTCACGGGCGACATCGGGGAATCTGGTCGGGTCGTATTGCACGGGGTTGGAGATGAGGCTGGCCAGCAGGGCCGACTGGCCCCAGTTCAGTTCGCTTGGCTCAACTCCGAAATAGACCTCGGCCGCGGCTCTCACCCCGTAGGTGCCGCCGCCGAAGTACACCGTGTTGAGGTAGGCCTCGAGAATCTCCTGCTTCGTCAACTGTCGTTCGAGACGGATCGCCAGGGCAGCCTCCGGAACCTTGCGGTCGAGGTTGCGGGCATTTCCAACCACTCCGTTCTTGATCAGCTGCTGGGTGATGGTCGATCCGCCCTGCTGGATTCCGCCAGCGGAAACGTTTCGCACCAGTGCCCGCGCGATGGCGGCCGCATCGACCCCGTTGTGCTGCCAGAAACCGGCGTCCTCCACGGTGACCACCGACGTGATCAGTTCGTGGCTGATGTCCGGCAATCTCACCAGTGCACGGTTCTCCACGTCGTAGAGAACATCGAACTGATCACCGTTGGCGTCGTAGACGATCGAACGAAGTGCCAGCTGATCGAGATTGACCTCGGCAGAGGTCGAAACATTCGCCGTGAAGATCTCGCCGACCCTGGGTGCGAGCGCGGCAAGCGACACCACCGTCGCGAGCGCTCCACCCGCTATCACAGCGGCCAGGCGCAGAAGTCTGACTATTCCACGCACCGTCCTGAACCGTACCTGCCGTATCCCCTCATTTGCCGTCGTCGGTTTGAGACCTTCGACGTGCCACGATTGACCCATGACATCGATCTCGATCATTGGCACGGGACGTGCCGCCGCATTCCACGCAGCGGCCGCCTTGCTGGCCGATCACGTGGAGTTGGAGGGAGTTGTCGGCAGACACCTCGGCAAGGCGTCCGAGCTCGCGGCCAAGGCCGAGGTGCCGGAACTCACACTTGAGCAGGCACTGGGGAAGTCGGACGCAGTCGTGGTTGCCGTCCCCCCGGCCGACACCCCGTCAGTGCTCATGTCGTTGGCCAACCGGGTATCAGCTGTTCTTGTCGAGACCCCTTCCGGACCCTCGACCCCGGATCTCGATGTCCTCGCTGATACCACTCTCCCACCGGCGATGGTCGCTGCCAACCTCCTC
>CAZDYO010000251.1:0-4601 GCA_964509555.1 uncultured Acidimicrobiales bacterium | reverse complement strand
CCGACGTAGCCCTGGCCGGCGGTCTCGTCCATGATCACTGCGTCGACGTCGCCGGCGATGAGTGCCTGGACAGCGAAACCGAACTGATCAAAGGCATCGACCCGAGAGTCGCCCACGAGTGCGACGGCAGTGTCGTAGTTGGTGGTGCCGACCTGGCTGCCGATGCGAAGATCAGGGTTGGCCTTCAGCTCATCGGCATTCGAGAACCTGGTCTCGTCGACACGTACCAGCATGCGCTGATCGATGTTGATGTAGCCATCAGAGAAGTCGACGACCTTGGCGCGATCGGGGGTGATGGTGATGCCATCGGCGGCCATGTCGTACTGGCTGTCGCTCACGGCCTGGATCATGCCGTCCCATGCCGCCGAAACGAACTTGGGAGTGCAGTTGATGAGATCGCAAATGGCGCCGATCGCCTCATAGTCCCAGCCTGCACCCTCATTGGTGGTGGCATCGATGTAGTTGAACGGCAGGTAGGCATTCTCGATGGCGATGGTGATTTCACGTCCGCCAAGGTCGGGAAGGCCGTTGGCACCGGTGCCGGCCGCGGCGTTGTCGGAGCTACCACTGTCGCCGCACGCGGCCGCGATCAGACTGAACGTAAACAGGATCGCAACGACCTGCCAGATTCTCTTGGACATATGTTCCCTCCAGGAATTTCGCTCCCGATTGTGGAGCGGCGCAAAGGTTACACGGCCGAGAGCTATTGCGCCTCACCGAATAGTCCGGACATCATCCGCGCCGAGCCAGTTGCCGTTGCCCCCAAGCGGTTCGGATCAGCCCTCACAATAGATGGTGAGGGCACCGTCCCGGGCGAAACCGGCCAGCTGAATCCCGGCTTGATCAGCAACCTCAGCCGCCAGAGCGGTCGGCGCGCTCACCGACACGACCGCCCGAAATCCCGCCGCCCACGCCTTGTGGGCCAGCTCGAAACTTGCTCTTCCGCTGAGCACCAGCCCCAACCCGGTGGCCGGCAGTCGGCCGTCGAGAAGCATTCGCCCACACAGTTTGTCGACGGCGTTGTGGCGGCCGATGTCTTCACGCACCAGCGAGACCTCACCGGATGTCTCCATCAATCCCGCCGAGTGGACCGCTCCCGTGAGCTCAAACAGCGCCTGGCTGTTTCTCATCAGGGACGGGGCCTCGGCCAGCAGGTCCCACGCAAGCGGCGGCCCGTCGATGGGTGAGAGATCAGCGGCCAGCTCCTCGATCTCCGTGCTGCCACAAAAGCCGCACGACGAAGTGGTGGCTGTGAGCCTGGCCCGTGGGACCGGAGCCGAGCCGCCGGTGGAAACACTGACGATGTTGAAATCCGACTCGACGGCCGGTCCGTTTGCGCAGTACCTGACATTGAGAACCGGATGCCCACCCAGCAATCCCTCGTTGTGGCAGAAGCCGACCGCCAATTCGAAGTCGTGGCCCGGAGTGCGCATGGTGGTGGCCACCCTCACCCCGTCGAGTTCGATCGCCATGGGTTCCTCCGAGGCCATCTCGACCGGAGCGCGACCCTTGGCAACCGAGCGCGACGACCACACTCGGGCCAGACGGCGTTCGCTGCGTGAACGGCTGATCATCGGATGGGTCCACTCGGACGATCAATCATGAGCAGATCGATGTCCATACGGATCAGACGCGTTCGAGCCTGGAGCGAAGATGATGCTGCATGGGCTCCCCCACGGCTGCCATCCACATTTCAACGATCATCTCGTCGGCATCGACCGAGAACCGCCGCCTGACCTCCGTGACCGACTTCGCGGCCGGCGCGGTCTCCACACGATCCGACCGAAAGTCGAGGGTCAGCCCACCCTCCGAGGGCTCCACCTCGGCGATGTTGATCTCGACGATCCCCGATGGTTGGGCCACGACCAGCTCCACGATTCCGTCGCCCACCGCTCGGAGATAGCCGGCCTCGGCATGCAACGGCTGACCGGTACTGGCGTCGCTGGTGCGCTGATTCATCGCGAGAAACGGCTTTCCCACATGGCTGAACGTGAGTTCCTCGCGGTATTCGAAGGATTCGATGGTGGGGTAGTGGCCATCCCCGGAGCCTTTCCAGGTTCCCAGCAGCGGGGCCAGATCAATGCAGTCCGGATGAAGTTCTGGTGCCACTGTCATGGCTGAGAAACTAGCCGCCAACGACACCACCCGGGGAAAACCACCAAGCGGGACTGCCGACAGGTGTCGACGGTCCCGCCCGGGCGGAGATGAGGATCAGTTGCTCGACTGAATCAGAAGTCCATGTCGGGCATGCCGCCACCCGAGGACTCCTCGGGGGTATCAACCACGACGGCCTCGGTGGTGAGGAACAGAGCCGCGATCGAGCCGGCGTTCTGCAGGGCCGATCGCGTGACCTTGGCGGCGTCGATGATGCCGGCGGCCATGAGGTCGATGTATTCACCGGTGGCGGCGTTGAGGCCGTTGGAGCCCTCGAGGTTGCGCACCTTCTCGACGATGACACCACCCTCCAGGCCGGCGTTCACGGCAATCTGGCCGAGGGGTGCCTCAAGGGCCTTGGCAACAATGTTGGCACCGACGCGTTCGTCGGGATCCGAGATGCCCGAGGCCATCTCCTCAACCTTGGCCTGGGCCCTCAACAAGGTGACGCCACCGCCGGCGACGACACCCTCCTCAATGGCGGCCTTGGTGGTGGAGACCGCGTCTTCGATGCGGTGCTTCTTTTCCTTGAGTTCGACTTCGGTGGCTGCACCAACCTTGAGGATGGCCACACCGCCCGACAGCTTGGCCAGACGCTCCTGGAGCTTCTCGCGGTCGTAGTCGGAATCGGTGTTGTCTATCTCGGCCTTGATCTGGCTGATTCGGCCGGCCACGTCGGCGGCGTCGCCGGAACCCTCGATGATGGTGGTCTCGTCCTTGGCGACCACCACCTTGCGGGCCTGACCGAGCATGTCGAGAGACACTGCGTCGAGCTTGAGCCCCACCTCTTCGGAAATGACCTGACCACCGGTGAGGATGGCGAGGTCCTGCAGCATCGCCTTGCGACGCTCACCAAAGCCGGGGGCCTTCACAGACACCGAGGTGAAGGTGCCGCGAATCTTGTTGACGACCAGAGTCGCGAGAGCCTCGCCCTCGACGTCCTCGGCCACGATCAGCAGGGGCTTCGACGACTGCATGACCTTCTCGAGTACCGGCACCAGATCACGAACTGCGGTGACCTTGGAACCGACCAAGAGGACGTAGGGATCCTCGAGCACCGATTCCATGCGCTCGGTGTCGGTGACGAAGTAGGGCGAGATGTAGCCCTTGTCGAAACGCATGCCCTCGACGAGATCCATCTCGAGCCCGAAGGTCTGGCCCTCTTCGACGGTGATCACACCGTCCTTGCCGACCTTGTCGATGGCCTCGGCGATGGTGGCGCCGATCTCGGGATCGGCGGCTGAGATGCCGGCAACATTGGCAATCTGGGACTTGTCGTCGGACACATCCTGGGAGCTGTCGTGGATCGCCTCGACGGCGGTGGCAACGGCAGCTTCGATGCCGCGCTTCAACGACATCGGGTTGGCCCCGGCGGCTACGTTGCGGAGGCCCTCACGAACCATGGACCACGCCAGCACGGTGGCGGTGGTGGTTCCGTCGCCCGCGACATCGTCGGTCTTCTTGGCGACTTCCTTCACCAACTCGGCGCCGATGCGCTCGTAGGGATCCTCCAAGTCGATTTCCTTGGCGATGGACACCCCATCGTTGGTGATGGTGGGTGATCCCCACTTCTTGGACAGGACGACGTTGCGGCCCTTTGGACCCAGCGTGACCCGAACGGCATCGGCGAGGATGTTCATACCCCGCTCGAGACCTCGACGAGCCTGTTCATCGAACTTGATTTCTTTCGGCATTGATTCCTCCGAAGACGGTGACCCTGATGGATGTACGGTCGCTGGCACTCTCGTGCCTTGACTGCTAATTCAAGCCCGCGCGAAGGCCAATGACAACCGGAATCCCGACTTTGGGCAGAGTCAGCCCCCGGCGACCGCCGGCACGATGCTCACCGTCTCGCCGTCGGGCACCGGACTCGACAGGCCATCGATGAAGCGGACATCGTCGTCGCTCACGAAGACATTGACGAACCGTCGAAGGTTTCCGTCGGCATCGAGAATCCGCTCACGAAAGCCGGGATGGGCCGACTCGAGCGATTCGAGTACCTCGGACACCGTGGTCCCCTCGACGACCACTTCGGACTCGCCCGCGGTGAGGGTGCGGAGGGTGGTTGGAACTCTGACGATCACGCTCATGGAATATCCTCTTGGGCTCAAATCCTGACCGATCCTATCGAGTATTCACAGACATGGCTCTCACCATCAACCCACCAAACGGCCTAACCTGCACACGTGGCGATCGAAAAGCACAACAAACAACAACCACAGAGACGCATATCCGCTCCGGCCGTGATCGTCATCGGCGGGCTGGCCGTGTTCGGTGCCGTCACCCTGGTTCAGTGGCTGTTGGCCTCGATCCTCGGATTGGTCAAGCTCATTGTCGCGGTGGTGGTTCTTCTCGGTATTGCCGGTTGGGTCGTGTCGGCCAAAGCCAACCGTTGACCAACGGGCCCCTCCCGCCGATACCCGATCATTCCTTCGCAACCAGCTCCC
>CAZDYO010000250.1:0-4602 GCA_964509555.1 uncultured Acidimicrobiales bacterium | reverse complement strand
CGGCGGCAACACGGTGACCGTCACCGAGGGCATCATCTCGGGATTCGCCGGCGAGCCGGGAGTCACCGACAAGCGTTCATGGATCAAGACCGATGCCACCATCTCCGGCGGCAACAGCGGCGGTGCAGCCACCGACTCCTCCGGTCGACTGATCGGTGTGCCCACCACGGCCGGAATTCGCGGCGAGCTCACCGTCGACTGCAGGGTTCTCGAAGACACCAACGGTGACGGCGTGGTCGACGACAGCGACAACTGTGTACCGATCGGCGGATTCCTCAATGGCCTTCGACCGGTCAAGCTCGCTGCCGATGTGATCGCGTCCGCCCGCAATGGCGAGGTCAGCTCCGAATGGAATTCGAACACCGGTACCGATCCATCGGCGGTGCTCGACACAGCCGAGGCCTACAACGTCGTGTTCTCACCGGATGTTCTGGCCGACGACACCCCATCCGATGTGGTGCTCACGCTGCCCAGCGATGCCACACAGATCTGCGCATTCTGGGACTACGACGGCATGGTTGACGGGGCCAGCTACGACGCCGTGTGGCTGATCGATGGCTCGGTCAACGAGAACGTGAGCTACTTCGACACGAACTGGGCGGGCGGGGTCACGGGAAGTTGGTGGGCGTGCATGACCTCCCCCGGCGGCATCGGTTCCCACGCGGTTGAGTTCGAATTCCAGGTGGAAGGCAAACTCCTCGCCAACGACGCCATCTACGTCGGGGACGACCATTCGCCCACCGATCTGGTGTTCAACAACAAGTCCCAGACGGAGGTCTGCGGGGTGTTCGCCACTCCAAGCTCGGCCGCCGACTGGGGTCTCAACGAGCTGTTCACCGATGAAAGCATCCTGCCGGCCAGCTCCATGGCCCTGCCCATCACCACCGGGCGATGGGACATCCTCGTCGACGACTGCGACGGCAACACGCTCGACGTGATCAACGAGGTCGATGTGACCGGGACCACCACGGTCGACTACCCGACCGGCGGATGATCTCCTACTTCTGACGCACACGCCCCCTGAGCGCGGAGAAGGCCAGCGCCTGGCTCACGATGGCGATGCCCAGAATCGCCGCCGTTCCCTTGACCAGTTCTCCTGCCTTCCAGCCGACGAACAGGGAGCGGAGTCCGGCCAGCAGGTAGGTGACCGGGTTGTAGCGGGCGACCTCCCCGAGCCACCCGGTCATGGACTCAAGCGGCAGGAACGTGGTGGTCATGAACGCGAAGGGAAAGAACAGGATGAAGCTGGCGTTGACCGCACTCGGGTTGCCCGTGCGAAGTGCGATGGCGTACGGGAACCCCGTGAAGGCCACACCCCACGCCGCCCCCATGAACATGAACATCATCACTCCCAGAGGACCGGTTGGGAACCTCACTCCCATGGCGAATCCGAGTGCGGTCACGGGAATCGTGAGGCCCAACACCAGTGCGAAGTCGGACACCATCAGACCGATGAGGAGAGCCCTCCTCGATACGGGCGTGAGCAGCAGACGATCGAAGTAGCCGTCTTGGATGTCGAGCACCAGAGCCGAAGCCCTGGAGATGCCGGTGACCGCGAAAACGATCCCCACCGGAAGCTGGAACGCCTTGTAGTCGATTTCGATGCTGGTGAAGTTGGCGACGTCCTGCAACGCGCCAATGTTGACGATGAGAAAGAACGTCGGCACGGCCAGCGCCGGAATCACGAACTCCAGATCGCGGGGCAACTGCTTCAATGCTCTGATCGCGACCGATTGGACATCTCGAAAGAATCCGGCCGGGCGGGCCGAAATTGGATCGCTCATGGTTCCTCGGATTCGAGATGGGACCCGGTGACGTCGAGAAAAACGTCGTCGAGGGTCGGGGTGCGCAGCGACAATTCGCTGACCACGATGCCGGCTTGGTCGAGCGCGACCGCAATGGGACTGAGCGCCCGGGCCCCGTTCCCGGTGACCGCCCTGATCTCGTGTTCGAAGCTGTCGACCCGGTCGACGACATCCAGTTCGGTCAGAGCTGCCTCGACCTCATTTCGCCGGCCAATGGTTCGAATGACAACTACGTCGCTGCCCACCGATCGCTTCAGCTCCGATGGCCGGCCCTGTGCAACTATCCGGCCGTGGTCGATTATCCCGACTCGATCGGCAAGCTCATCGGCCTCATCGAGATACTGGGTGGTGAGGAACACGGTCATCCCCAGTTCTCTGTTGAGTCGACGTATCTCCTCCCACACCAGCAGGCGACCCGGCGGATCGAGTCCGGTTGTGGGCTCGTCGAGGAACAACACCGTCGGGTTGTGGACCAGCGAAGCCGCCAGATCGAGTCGACGGCGCATTCCTCCCGAATAGGTGCCCACCAGATCATCGAATGCGGTCATGTCGAGGAGCGGAGACAGTTCTTCGATCCGCCGGCCTATCTCCCCCGGTCTCAGACCGAAGAGCCGACCCTGGGTGGTCACCAGTTCCCGACCGGTCATCTTGGGGTCCAGCGATGCGTCCTGGAGCGCGACCCCGATCCTCAACCGGACCGGGCCGGGATTCTTCAGTATGTCGACACCGTCGATGGTGGCCGTGCCGGATGTCGGTTGGAGGAGGGTGCACAACATGCGGACCATGGTCGACTTGCCGGCGCCGTTGGGTCCGAGAAAGC
This sequence comes from uncultured Acidimicrobiales bacterium, assembly GCA_964509555.1. Classification (GTDB taxonomy): domain Bacteria; phylum Actinomycetota; class Acidimicrobiia; order Acidimicrobiales; family Aldehydirespiratoraceae; genus SZUA-87. The sequence continues at coordinate 1,977 of CAZDYO010000250.1, read as the reverse complement.
CGTAGATCTCCGCGGGCTCCACCGAGATGTCGACAGAATCGACGGCTGTGTTGTCACCGAACCGTCTTGTCAACGCGCTTGCCCGTATCAAGTTCACCTCTCCATCGGCTGCTGGCTAGCGTGCCAGCATGGCATCTCCGATTCAAACGACATTCTCCGACGGCGTGGCTGTCCTGTGTCTCGACGACGGCAAGGCCAACGCGTTGGGCCATGCCACCATCGACGCGTTCTTCGATGCCCTCGACCGCGCCGAGGCCGACGCCGATGCGGTGGCGTTGATCGGCAGGCCGGGCAGGTTCAGCGCCGGATTCGATCTCGCGGTGATGAAGGAGGGCGCAGCCGCTGCCCAGCGTCTGGTCGAGCGCGGTGCCCAACTGCTCATGCGCCTCTACGGCTTTCCCCGACCGGTGATCGCCGGCTGCACCGGGCACGCACTCGCTGCCGGAGCACTCCTGCTGCTCTCCTGCGACGAGCGGGTCGGGGTCGACACCGATGTGAAGATCGGGTTGCCGGAGGTGGGAATCGGCATGCCGCTGCCGAGGTTCGGTGTGGAGTTGGCCCGCGATCGTCTGACTCCGCGTGAATTCACCAGAGCCACCATGCTGGCCACGATCTACTCTCCGCTCGACGCGGTCGGGGCCGGCTTCCTTGATGAGGTCGTGGCCCCTGTCGATCTCGAAGAGCGCGTCATCACCCTGGCCACCCAACTTGGCCGGTCACTTCATCGGGGTGGATTCGGGATCACCCGAACCAACGCCCGAGGGGCAACCATCGACGCGATCCTCAGCGGGTTGTCAGCCGACCTCGAGTCGTTCTCGGTCGACGGCGGCTGACCAACAGCCCGGGCCGAGACCGTACACAAACCACATGCCGGGAAGATCCGGGCCTGACGGTGGGTTCAATAGAGCCGACGCAACAGGAGAGCTGATGAACAACCGCGAAGCAAACGCGATCGATTTCTACTGGCGGCCGGGATGCGGTTTCTGCATGATGCTCGATCGCAATCTCTCCAGGGCCGGCGTCGACCTCGTGAAGCACAACATCTGGGACAACCCGGCCGATGCGGCCACCGTTCGCCGCCACGCCCGCGGCAACGAGACGGTTCCCACTGTTGTCATCGGCGACACGGCTCTCGTGAATCCGTCGGCCGACCAGGTGTTGGCTTTGGTGTCCGAGAAAGCACCCCAACTCCTGCCCGAGGGATGGGAGCCACGTGGCCCCCGCCGCAAGTCGGCCGTTCGCCGCATGCTCGGCGGTTGAGTCGTCAGCACCGTCGTCGATCCAACCTGCGATTTCCTCGGCGGTAGAATCGACACCCCATGACTGGATACGACGCCGTTCTGATTGTGTCGTTCGGCGGCCCCGAGGGGCCCGACGATGTGATGCCCTTCCTCCAGAACGTCACGAGTGGGCGGGGTGTTCCCGCCGGAAGATTGTCGGAGGTCGCAGGGCGATACCTCGACATGGGTGGCGTCAGCCCCATAAACGCCCAATGCCGCCGGCTCATCGATGCTCTTGAGCAGGAGTTCCGGCAACACGATCTCGATCTTCCGATCTATTGGGGCAACCGCAACTGGCATCCAATGCTCACCGACACCGTCGGGGAGATGGCCGCCGATGGCATCACCAGAGCGCTGGCCATCGTCACCTCTGCTTACAGCTCGCGATCAGGATGCCGGCAATATCTCGACGACATCGAAGCCGCCCGGGCGTCGGTCGGCCCAACGGCCCCGGCCATCGAGAAGGTCCGCGCCTACTTCGATCATCCCGGATTCGTTGAGCCGTTCATCGAGTCGACCGAGGCGGCGCTGAGCCGGCTCGGCGACAGCGCCACCGATGCTCATATCGTCTTCACGGCCCACTCGATACCCGAGGCGATGGCCGGCTGCTGCGACTACCAGACCCAACTCGGCGAGGTCGCTCGACTCGTCTCCGAGGGCCTGTCAACACCGCACTCGTGGTCGATGGCGTGGCAGA
>CAZDYO010000249.1:0-4605 GCA_964509555.1 uncultured Acidimicrobiales bacterium | reverse complement strand
AACGTCGACGCCGGTAGATCGGTGCGGTCCTCGGCGCCGAGTGCCAACCTGATCACGTAGCCGTTGTGGCGATCGACCCAGGTCGGAATGTAATGGAGCGAGGTGGCCTTGATGGTGCCGTCGGCCATCTCGCTGAGATCCACGGTGACGATCATGCCGTCCTGCGTGCGGGTGGTCTGGCAGCATCCGGCCGACTGGTTGGACAGGAAATTGCCGAGGCCGTAGACCACCCACTCTCCACCCAACTTGTCGATGGGCTGGACCACATGGGCGTGGGAACCGATGATCAGATCGACCTCGTCGGACGGGAGGATCTCCTGCAGCCATCGATCCTGCTGGGAGTTGGGTTGGGAACGGTATTGCGTGCCCCAATGGAGGCTCACGATGACGAACTCGGCACCGGCCTCACGAGCCAAGCGGGCCTCCGAGATGATCTTCCCCGGGTCGATCATGTCGACCAAATACTGCTTGGATGCCGGCAGCTTGAAGCCGTTTAGGCCGTACGTCGCGGAGATATGGGCGATGGTGATTCCGTTGACCTCGTAGAGCACGGGCGCGAGGTCGTCTTCTGGGGTGGTGGCCATTCCGGCCGCGGTGAGACCGACCTCGTCGAACACCTGAAGGGTCGAGGCGATGCCCTTTTCGCGCTGGTCATAGGAATGATTGCTCGCCGTGGAGCAACCGTCGTACCCAACGGCCTTGGCCCCCTCGGCATAGGCCCTGGGTCCGTTGAACACCGGGAAGCTGCTGAGGTGGGTGTTGTCGGCGGCGATGGGGGTCTCCATGTGGCATATGGCCAGATCGGCCCCCGAGATGATCGGCTCCACCTCGGCAAACAGGGGGCGGAAATCCATGCCCTCGGCAGAAGCGGCGTCGGCGGCGGTGACCACCGGGCGGTGGGCCAGCAGGTCGCCGGTGAACGCCAGAACCGCAGATCGGGGCGGAACGGTGGTGGTGGTCGTTGTGGTGGTCGTTGTGGTGGTCGTTGTGGTGGTCGTGGGGATCGATGGGGTCGTCGTTGTGGCTGGAATCTGAGTGGCGCTGTCGGCCGCTGATGCAGTGGCCCGGGGCGAATCGGGCTCGATCACAGCCCACGCGACCGCACCACCGACCACGAATGCCGCGGCCAGCAATGCCACCCGAGGACGCGTGAACTTCACCGGAACAACTCCGGCGCAATCGGGCAGTCGGAGGCCGCGAGGGCGTCCGGAACCGAGACCAACCCGGATCTGGTGCACACCCTTTCTATGCCCTCCAGAGGCATCTGCTCCGTGTGGAGCAACCAGGGGTCTGATGGCATCGGCAAGTTGATCATTGAGTTCCACATGCTATTGGGCATCAGCCGACCGACCCCAGATACCAACCACACCGGAACACCGGCTGACGCAGCAACTGCAGTCGCTGCTCTCGATCCTGACCGGGCGATCGTGCCGTCGGCCCCGGTGGCTTCGGCCTCGATGAGCACCAGATCGGAGTCTGCCACGGCCGCGGCCATCCCCCAGTCGGGGACATCGCTGTGACGCCTGCCGGGCGAGTCGACGGCATTCAGCAGCGAATAGCCGTCACCCGCCGCGGCGACAATCATCACATGAAGATCGGGCCGGTCGAGAACGGCACGTTCGATCAGGCTCGGCGACCCGATCACGACGACTCGTGAAGAGTCCGGGAGGGCCGCGGCGAGTTCAGTCGGGGTCCGATCGCTTTCGATCGAATTCGCGGCGTCGCTCGCCTCGGCAACCGGGTCTGGACCGGTGATCATGCGCGCCGCCAACCAGATGAGCGGACCGCATCTCGGGCGCCGTCTCACCAGCTGCCTGCACGCAGTCAGCAGTTCGATCGGATCGGACGCAAACCCGGCCAGCGCGCCGGCTGCTTCGCGCACGAGCAGTTCGGCGGGAACATCGCCGGCCCGCGCCACATATCGGAGCCGTTCGATGGGGTGCACGATGGGCAGCGTAACCAGTACATGGCATCCATCGAGCGCGATGTGACTCGACCGGCCTCCACTGCGCTAGCTTGGCCGATCGTGGTAGCGCCATCTTCTGACCTTCAGCTGTCTCCCCTATCAGGCGACAGTCGCCCGCTCTCCGACTGGCTCACGACCTTTCCGCTCGTGCCTGTCGTGCTCGACCCGTTCACCCACGAAAGCGCGTGGATTCTCGACACGGCCAGGCGCATCCTCACCAGCTTCCAGGGCGCCGACTGCCGGACCTGTTGGATAGTCACCAGCGACGCCGACGACGCTCGACGGTTCCTCGGCCCCTACGCCGACGAGTTCCTCACGTTCTCGGATCCGACGCTCGAGGTCGTGCACGGTCTCGGTATCGAGGCCACTCCGGCGTTTGCCGTCGTGAAGCAGAACGGCACCGTGGCCGCCAAGGCCGAGGGGTGGAGCCCCGAATCGTGGCGCCAGGTTGCCGAAACCATCGTTGAGCTCACCCGATGGAGCCGACCGGTCATACCCGAGTCCGGGGACCCGGTCTCGTTCTCGGGCCACCCGATCGGAAGCTGACCCCCAAGCGGCCACACTCCGCGCCGGCCGGATAGGTTGGCGGCATGTCCGAGTTCGCATATTCCCCCCTGCTCCCCCTCGGCCCCGACGACACCGACTATCGGCTCGTCACCACCGACGGGGTATCCACTTTCGATGTCGACGGCCACACCTTCCTGAAGGTTGAGCCGAGCGCCCTCACGAGACTGGCCGAGGAGGCGTTCCACGACATCGCCCACTACCTCAGACCCACTCATCTGGCCATGTTGGCCAAGATTCTCGACGACCCCGAGGCTTCGGCGAATGACCGTTTCGTGGCCACCGAGTTGTTGCGCAACGCCAACATCGCCGCTGCCGGCGTACTCCCCATGTGCCAGGACACCGGCACCGCCATCATCATGGGCAAGAAGGGCGAGCGGGTGGTCACCTTCGCCGACGATGCCGAGGCCATCTCACGCGGCGTCTACAACACCTACAACACCTCCAACCTGCGCTATTCGCAGGTGGCGCCGGTGTCGATGTTCGAGGAATACAACACCGCCAACAACCTCCCCGCCCAGATCGAGATCTACTCGAAGCAGGGCGACACCTACGAGTTCCTGTTCGTGGCCAAGGGCGGCGGCTCGGCCAACAAGACCTACCTGTTCCAGAAAACCAAGGCGCTTCTCAACGAGCAGTCGATGCTCGATTTCCTCGACGAGTCGCTGCGCTCTCTCGGCACCGCAGCCTGCCCGCCCTACCACCTGGCTCTGGTGGTCGGTGGCACATCTGCCGAATACAACCTGAAGACCGCCAAGTACGCATCGGCCCACTACCTCGATTCGTTGCCCACCTCCGGCGATCGTGCCACCGGACACGGTTTCCGTGATCTCGAATGGGAACGCCGCATCCTCGGGCTCACCCGCGAGATGGGGATCGGCGCCCAGTTCGGTGGCAAGTACTTCGCCCACGACGTGCGGGTGATCCGCCTGCCCCGCCACGGCGCCTCCAACCCCGTCGGATTGGCCGTCAGTTGCTCCGCCGACCGCCAGGCCAGAGCGAAGATCACCGCCGATGGCATCTTCCTCGAACAGCTCGAGACCGACCCGGCCCGGTTCCTGCCCGACGCCTCCGAAGACGAGTTGAGCGACGAGGCCGTGCAGATCGATCTCAATCAGCCGATGGACGCCATCCGCAGCGAGCTCTCGAAGTATCCGGTCAAGACCCGCCTGTCGCTCACCGGCACCGTGGTCGTGGGGCGCGACATGGCCCATGCCAAGATCAAGGAGCGTCTCGACGCCGGCGAGCCCATGCCCGAGTACCTGCGTGATCATCCGATCTACTACGCGGGCCCGGCCAAGACCCCGGAGGGCTACGCCTCGGGTTCGTTCGGCCCCACCACAGCAGGCCGAATGGACTCCTACGTCGAGCCGTTCCAGGCCGCCGGCGGGTCGCTGGTGATGCTCGCCAAGGGCAACCGTTCGAAGCAGGTCACCGACGCGTGCAAGAAGCACGGTGGCTTCTATCTGGGTTCCATCGGCGGCCCGGCGGCGCGGCTGGCCAAGGACTCGATCCGCAGTGTCGAGGTGCTCGAATACCCCGAGTTGGGTATGGAAGCGATCTGGAAGATCGAGGTGGAGAACTTCCCGGCCTTCATAATCGTCGACGACAAGGGCAACGATTTCTACGCCGAAGTCTCAACCCCGGTGAAAATGCGCGGCTGACCTATTCGTTCTGGCGCCGCCCTGCACGGGGATCAGTGACCGATGAATGCCGTGCACTCGATCTCGACCGCGGCGCCGAGCGCCAGACCGGCCCGGCCAACGGTGATGCGGGCGGGCGGGTCGGAACCCATCACTTCGGAGTAGGCCGCGTTCATTTCGGCAAACGTCGACATGTCGGACACGAACACCGACACCTTCACCACATCACCGAGTTCGGCTCCGCACTCCCCCAGGATGGTTTCGATGTTTCGCAGCGTCTGGGTGGTCTGTGGGCCGACTCCCCCCTCGGCCAGGTTGAGCGAGTCGCCCACCGTGCCGAGAGTGCCGGAGACGTGTATCCATCCGTCGGCCACGGTTGCGTGGCAGAACTGCGGCAGGCGGCCGAGGCCGTCGACCACAACTCGTCGGATT
>CAZDYO010000248.1:0-4613 GCA_964509555.1 uncultured Acidimicrobiales bacterium | reverse complement strand
ATCCTCAGTCGCGCCGAGCATGCCGCGGCCATCGACAAGGCCATGTTCCCCGGCATCCAGGGAGGCCCGCTCGACCATGCGATCGCGGCCAAGGCCGTGGCTTTCGGCGAAGCCGCCACCCCCGGGTTCCGCGAGTACGCCAAACAGATCGTCGCCAACTCCGGCGCCTTGGCCGAAGCATTGTCCAACGAGGGGTTCAGGCTCGTGTCGGGCGGCTCCGACAACCACCTTCTCCTCGTCGATCTCCGCTCCTTCGATTCGGAGCTCACGGGCAAGGAAGCCCAATCGGTGCTTGATGCCGCCGGCGTGAGTCTCAACAAGAACACCATCCCCGACGACCCACGCTCGCCTTTCGTCACTTCGGGTGTACGAATCGGCACACCCGCGGTCACCACGCAGGGCATGGGCACCACCGAGATGGCCACCATCGCCTCGATCATCGCGTCGGCGCTGCGCTCGAGACACGACAGTTCGGCCATTGCCGAGGCCAGGGCCGAGGCCGCCGGGCTGTGCGCAAGCTTCGAGCCCTACCCACCAGCCGGGGTCTGAGGGACACACCGGCATGCCGCCGCTGACGGCCTACCTGACGGTCGGTTTGGCCACCGCGGTGGTCACCTTCGCATCCGTACCTCTGGTGCGGCGGGCCGCGGTTCGCTTCGGTGCCGTGGTCCAGCCCGGCGAGCGCAGGGTTCACGACTTGCCGACGCCCACGGCGGGCGGCGGCGCCATGCTGGTGGGAATGATCGTCGGCGTCGCCGTGGCCATGTCGATGAGCGACTTCTCCGCCGTCACCGCCACCCACACCGAGGTCCTCGGGGTGGTGCTGGCCGCCACGGTGATCTTCAGCGTGGGATTCATCGACGACCTCAGGGAGATCTCACCACCGGCGAAGATCGCGGGAATGGTCCTGTCCGGGAGCATCCTGTCGCTCACCGGAGTGTCGATCCTGGTCTTTCGGGTGCCGTTTTTCGATCTGCTGTTCCTGTCGGCTGATTGGTCGTCGCTGGTCACGGTCCTGTGGGTGGTCGGAATGGCCAACGCCATCAACCTGATCGACGGACTCGACGGCCTGGCCGCGGGAATCGTGGCCATAGCGTCGGCCACGTTCCTGCTCTACGCCCTTCGCCTCGAGGACGTGGGTGTGCTCGATCCGGCCAATCCGGGGGCCATGTGGGCGGTGATCACCTTCGGAGTGTGTGTCGGATTTCTCCCTCACAACGTGCATCCGGCCCGCATCTTCATGGGCGATGGGGGGGCACTGCTTCTGGGTCTGCTCATGGCGGCGTCCACGATGTCGGTGGGTGGTCGGACCACCGAGTCGTTCTCAGGCCAGGCGTACTTCTTCTTCGCCCCGATATTCATCCCCCTGGTGATTCTGGGGGTGCCGATCATCGACACGATCTTTGCGGTTCTCAGGCGGGCTGCGAGGCGCAAGGGGGTGTCGGCGGCCGACAAGGAGCATCTCCACCACCGGTTGATGAACCTGGGGCATGGTCATCGTCGATCGGTGCTGATCCTATGGGGGTGGACCCTGCTGTTGTCCATCTTCGTGCTCTACCCGACCTACGCTGGGAACGGAGACGCGATAGTGCCGATCGGTATCGCCGCACTGGCCCTCACCCTCTACACCATCCTGCATCCCAGAATCGGGGCCAGGAACGGCCACAGGGGCTGAGACTCAGACCACGTCGACAGGAACGCCCACCGGCAGGCCGATCTCCTCCACGAGGACCGTTATGTCGGAGTTGCGCATTCTGATGCAGCCATGGGACACGTTGGTGCCGATCGTGGACGGATCGTTGGTTCCGTGAATGCCCAGCTGGCCCGGTCCACCGTTGAACTCGGTGAACGTGTCGGAGTAACCGGACAACCCGTAGGCGTAGACGCCGTAGACGGAGTTGGGAATGGTCGGGTGGAGCAGTTCGGTGGTGTAGTAGATGCCCTGTGGAGTGGGCGTGTTGTTGCGGGCCACCCCGATGTCGGTGGTGAAGATCACGTTGGAATGATCGGACAGGGTGAGACGGTAGGCGTCGAGTTCGATCTTGAGGCGGTAATTGTGGCGGGTCAGGGAAACGTCGTTGGCATTGACCCAACCGAAGCTTCCGTTGGGCCTCACCGGGAGCAGAACACGGTAGAACTCGTTGTCGGTGAAGCTGTCGAGATCCATGAGGAACACCAACGGCCCTCCCGACTCGATTGGATTGTCGAATGTCCACTGGGTGGGGCCGCCTCTGGTGGCCGACACGTTGGTGGTCGGCAGAAGCGCGTTGACCACGAATTCGATGCCCGGTAGATCAGCCTCGGGAACCACGACCGGGTAGAGGGAATCAGGTGAGGCTTGTGGCACGGCCTCCGAGCCGTCAGCAGAGGTGGTGGACGGAGCGCCCGACGACGTGGAGATCGTGCCGGCGCTGGCCGCGGGCTGAAGCTTGATGGCGTCTATGTTCGTCGATGCCAACAGATCACGCTCGGGCTTGGCGCAGGCGGCCAAGCCCAAGACGCCGCCGCCCAGAAGAAATGATCTGCGATCCATGTGCCAGAAAGGTACCGGGCGGCGGACCCATGGGGGTGACACCCAGTGGGGATTCCGTCAGTTGTCCTCGGGATTGATGTCCTCGAGTTCTGTTGCCGCGGTTTCGGGGTAGAGAGTGAGGATCATCACCGCCACGATCATCGGACCGATCGCGAGAAGCGAAAGAGCAGGCGCGATGGAGCCACCCATCGAGTCCGACAATGAGCCGGCGATCACCAAGCCAATGGCGCTCCCGGCCACGCCGATGGTGACGATGGTGCCGTTGGCGCGGCCGCGGTCGTGGGTTCCGAAGAGTTCGGGGCCGTAAACCGCGAGTGCCGGCACGGCCATCCCGCCGAGTACGACCCCGCCGAAGGCGAAGAGCCAGAGGCCAAACCCGTGGGACATGTATGACAACACGGCCATGGCGGTACCCAGCACGACACCGATGGCGCCGGTGGGGCGTCGCCCCCGCGTCTCGGCCAGCCAGCCGCCCGCCAGGACACCCAGCCCGGCCGGGGTGCTGGTGGCGAGGGTGAACAGACTGATCTGGGCGGCCGAAAAGCCGCGTTCGTCCTTGAGGAAGTCGTTCTGGAAGCCCGATGCCGGGGCCGCGAAGATGGCCAGCAGAAACGCCGAGAAGGCCAGGAGCGTGAGCCGTCTCCTTCGTCGGGCTCTCACTGACTCGATGTCGGAACCGGAACCCACGGCGTGTTGTTCGGACCGCTTGAACCGACTGGTTTCCGGCAGCCGCTTTCCGACGGATCGTATGACCAGTATCCCCAGCACCGCCATGAGGTATATGACCCGCCACCCGCGAATGTCGAGGTCGGCCACGGGAAGTATCCAGACGGCCATACCCGACCCGAGCCCGGCGCTCAACACCAGCACGGATGCGGCCCACGCCCGACTTCTCGCCGGCATCTCCTCGGCGGCCACGATCACGATCAAAATGCCGAGCGCCGTCGACATGCCCCTGGCGACCAATTGGGTGCTGCCCAGCATCCAAAGCCCGGTGGACAGACCGCCGAGAAAGGTGAAGATGCAGCTTCCGACGCCGGCCGCGACCAACAGCGACTTGCGGCCCCGGCGATCGGCGATCGTGACGGTGACCAGAGCGATCAACACTCCGGCCCTGACCCCTCCGAGTACGAATCCCTGAGCCGTGTTGTCCCGATGGAATTCATCAGCGGCGAAGGTGAGGGTCTGCGTGAGAACGGTTCCCAGGTAGCCGTCGACGATTTGGACGGCACACAACAGGCCCAGCACGGTGGCGGCTCTGGTGTCGAGGCGGTCGGGGGGAGCCCACCAGTAGCCATAACTCTCGCGTCGGTTCCGAAGGGCACGCTTGATGGCCGGATTGAAGAGCCGCCGCCAGACCGGTACGGCGAGCGAGTAGTTGTAGGTCTCTGTCACGAACCACGAGTCGGTTCCTGCCGGTTGGGCGTCGAGATCGCGCTGGTAGTGGTCGAAGGGCCCGTCGCGTAGAACCCAGCTGTCCGCGCCGGCGGATTGCTCGCCGACGATGTCGTCCCTGGGTATGCGCAGCCGGGCGAGATCAGCCTCGTTGCATGTGCGCGTATGGCTGAAGGTGGTCATGAGTCGGCGAGTCCGGGCACGGTCGAAGATGCTACGCCGTGTGTTGCTCTCCCGGATCGTCGTCCTACCCTTGTAGGGATGCCACACGGTTCTGCATTCAGCCCAGAGTTGGTTGCCAAGCTGTCACCATCCGCCAAGAGGCTTCTGCGTCGGCCGAGACCGCGCCTGCGTGGCGTTCTCCACAAGTGGGCGGCGATCCTGGCCATACCTGCGGGTGTCGTGCTCACGGTCGGAGCGTCGGGCCTTCGGGCGTCGATCGCCATGGCGGTGTTCGCCACCGGGGCGGTCACGATGCTGGGAGTGTCGGCCATCGTCCACTCGAGGGACTGGCCCCCGAACCGGGTCGAGACCCTCATCCGCATGGACCACAGCGCCATTTTCGTGATGTACGCAACCACCGCAACCCCGGTCGCCATGCTCGGGCTTCAAGGCCGGGTGTCGGCGGCGATGTTGACGGTCGTGTGGATTGCGGCGTCGGCGGGGATCATCGCGGAGTGGCTTC
>CAZDYO010000247.1:0-4616 GCA_964509555.1 uncultured Acidimicrobiales bacterium | reverse complement strand
GACTTCTTGCGGGAGCACGGCATACCGCTCATGTTCGAGACCGAGCCGTTGGAGGAGCCCGACCCGGCCGAGTGCGCGCAAACGGAGTCCTTCGAAGGGAAATACGACCGGGAGATGGCGCGGCGGATCACCGATCTTGGCGGCCGGATCGACTTCATCGCCGTGGAAGAGCCGTATCACTACGCCCATCTTCTCGACACCCCCGATGCCTGCCAATACACGGTGGAGCGGGTTGTCGACGGCGTCCGCGCCCACGTGACTGCCATACGCAGAATGCTCGGCGACAACGACATCCCTGTTGGTTCGATCGAGCCGATCTGGCAGTCGCCGAGCACCACCCCCGACGACATGGCGACTTGGCTCGACACATACGAGGAGCGGGCCGGTGAGCCATTCGCTTTCCTCAATCTTGACCCTGACTGGACCCGCCCCGACTGGGCCGACGTTGCCGCGGGAATCGAGAAGGTGGCAGATGAGCGGGGGGTGCCCTTCGGGGTCCTCTACACCGCAGGCGAGCAGACCGATGGTACCACCTGGATGCAGCGGGTGGCCGACTTCGCCGCTGAGTTGGAACAAGTTCATGGGGTGCCGCCGCAGCAGGTGTCGTTCCAATCGTGGGTCACCTGGCCCGACCATGACCTGCCGGAGACGGACCTGAGCGCGCTGACCTCCGGTGTGGTGCGCTATTTCGGCGACCGGGTCCGGCTCTCTCTGGATTCGGGTGATGGCGGTTTGGTGGCGACGTTGACCGGCGAAGCGGGCGACCCGGTGGCCGACGCCACGCTGTCTGTCGGAGTGTCGCCGACCGGGCGAGGCGTGTCCACCCAGACCATCGGTGGCACCGTGCCCGAGGGGGCGACGCAGGCGGTGGCTCTCGTGCGGGCCAACGTCGAGGGCGCGCAGGTGGGCGAGGTCGACACGACGCTCATCGATATCGGCTATTCCGAGGATGGCGGGCCCAACCTGGTACCCAACGGCGACTTTGCCGCCGGCCGGAACAACTGGGCGGGCCACGGCGATCCGCCCGGCACCGCCAACGCGGTATCCGGTGCGTTCGGCAACGGCATCGCGCTGCGGGCTACCCCGGATCAGAACATCTTCCTCGACGGCGACGTCTTCCCGGTGACCCCTGGTAGTTCGTTCGAGTTGACAGCCACCTACGAGACCACCGAGGCGTCGGCCGACACCGTGGTGATCTCGGTCGAGTTCGTCGACATCTCCCGAATGAGCATCCTCGCCCACCTCACCACTGGTGATGTCGGTGAGGTGACCACCGAGGCCGATGGGCGGGTTGTGATCCCGCCGGAGATGATCACATCCGCCCCGGCCAACGTCACGTTGCGCTACGACGGCGACCTCGGCCACTGGCCAGCGACCGCCACTCTCACGGTGGGGTAGTGGGCAGGCCAGGAGCGGCGGTGACATCCTTCGCACCAACTCTCCTCGCTGAATGGGGCCAGGGAGAGTTGTGCGAATGGAAGCCCTGCGACAGTGATTGCGAACAACACGGCCAGCAAGATGTTCCCGAGCGTTGTCATCTCAATTCCGCCCTCGGTACGAGGGTCGTGCATCGGAGTCAAGTCCGGCAGATCAGCACGGTGCGACTGACAACTTGAGGTCTGACCTTGCGTCAGAGGCGAACAGTGCGAGCATTCCGCCCTCGGCGCTTGCACTGCCCACTTCGATCCACCAATAGCCATAGTTCGTTACCGGATCCTCGCCCGAATACTGAACTTGGCCCACGTACACGCCGCCACCGGCCTTGATTCCCATCTCTCCGTAGAGCCGGTCTGTCGACTCGACATGCATCTGTGTGTCGTCGCCGGGCTGAAGTTCCACAGACATCTCGACCTTTCCGGTGACGGTGCCACCTTCGTGCAGGACCAAGTCCACAGCGCTCGTCTGCGAGACGACTGTGTATCCCCTTGGCTCAGCGACCACGGTCCCGGTGAGGCGCGCAGAACACGCGCCGTCGTCGAATCGATCGATCGGAGTGTCCCAGAGGTCGACTGGGCTGGGCGGCAAATTGCCCCAGTGGTCGAACACCCCCAAGAATTCGGCGCGGAGTTCAGCTGCCCTTCGGAAGCAGTAGGGGATCCCGTATCGGTCGACTGAGCCCCCCGTCGCAGAGAGCTGACACAGAAGATCAACGTCTTCTGCCCACGCCTTTGTGGAGTCGCGAAGCTCAACCAAGTCGCGCTCGCGGGCGAGAACTTCCGTGACTACTTGAAGGTTTGCCTCGGCCGCGGCACGGTCGTAGAACGTACAGCGCCTGACATCGGCCGTAGACCCGCCGTAGCAGTCGAAGCGGTCGTCGACAGTCCACGGGTCGGGCAGGAGCGCGACTCCGCCGGCTTGGTCGGTGTCGAGTCCTCCGCTGCTGGTCACCCACGAACCGATGAGTGCGCCGACCGCCATGAACCCGATGGCCAGGACGAGGGCGCGCCAATGCCTTGGGTGTCCCTCCTGGGTCTCGGTGGGGCGAGGCGAGTCGTCGTCCATAGTCGACAGTGTTCCACGACCTGCGTCCGCCAGGGCCCATGACGCGGTGATGCGGTGGGGGATCGCCTGCATGCCCGAGCTGCCGTCTTCAGCAAGAACCGGGCCGGCACGCGACCAACTCACTTGGGCATGGCCACACGCTCGCTTCGCATCGAATAGGACGAAACCCCGGGCCGCCCGATTGTTGGGCCTGGCCTGAGGTCTCTGCGAGTGCACCCCCTGGGACTCGAACCCAGAACCTGCGGACTAAGAGCGACTCACGGGGGGTTTCGGCGTGTACCGCAATGTGTCGGCAAATGGCTTATGAGCAGGGCATATGGGGTGTTTCACGGCGGCCCCGCTACCGGTTCGTAACGGGCTGTTTCGTGTGATCACGGATCTGTTGTGACCACCTCGTGCCCACGGCGTGCGCTCTCATGCGCGGTGGTGCTGTCTCTGTACGGCGACAATGCTTGGTTGTCTTCGAACGACAACAGTACTATGGTGTCTCCGTACGACGACAAAGCGTCAGACCATTGGAGATCACGATGCGACCGATACAGACAAGCAGGGCATTCGGGTCAGCGGTTCGGCAGGCCCGCACCGAACGAGGACTGTCACAGGTCGAGCTTGCGGGCCGTGCTGGTGTGGGGCGGCCCTGGCTGTCGGAGCTCGAGACCGGAAAACGTACCGTCGAGCTTGGCCGAGCATTGTCGGTGCTGAGCGCTCTTGATCTCGCCGTGACATTTGTGCCAAAGCCAGGTCCGAACGGTTCCCATGCTGATCTCGGCCGGATCCTCGGGGAAGGGTCCTGATGGAGTCGGACGCATTGACGGTCCTGTTGGAGGGACAGCCGATCGGGCACATTGAACGGCTCGCACGTGGGGCTCTTCGGCTTCGTTACGACGAGAGCCACCGCGAGGATCCCACGGCGACGCTGCTGTCGGTGGCGATGCCACCGACACAGGAGGTGCACGGCGACGCCCGAGTTACCCCGTGGTTGTGGGGCCTCCTTCCCGACAACGCCGATGTGCTCGCTCGATGGGGCCGCGACCTCGGTGTTTCGGTTGCCTCGCCGTTTCCGCTGCTGGGCACCCAGGTTGGCCACGATTGCGCCGGGGCTGTGCAGTTCTGCCAGCCCGGCAACGTTGATGGGATCGTTGGTGGTCATGGGGATGTCACGTGGCTCACCGAGGCGGAGATCGCGTCGCGTCTACGGGCGCTGCGAGCGGATTCGACCAGCTGGCTCGGCCCGGGCTTCACCGGCCAGTTCAGCCTCGGCGGAGCCCAAGCCAAGACGGCGCTGCACCATGCCGACGGCCGCTGGGGCGCACCGACCGGGTCGATTCCAACCACACACATCCTCAAACCCGCGATAGCCGGGTTCGAGGCACAGAACGTCAACGAGCACCTCTGCATCGCAACCGCCCGGGTGCTCGGTCTCCCGGCAGCAAGTACCCGCATCGAAGCGTTCGAAGACGAGATCGCCATCATCGTCAAGCGCTTTGACCGCACCACACGAGACGGAACGCTGGCAAGGGTCCACCAAGAGGATCTCTGCCAAGCACTGTCAGTCGCGCCCGCCCGGAAGTATCAAGCCGACGGTGGCCCGACCCCTGGACAGATCGCAGAACTCATCAGGTCAACCGTCCCCGGCCCCGATGCTGAGACTGACGTGTGGCGTTTCGCCGACGCGCTCGTGTTCAACTGGCTGATCGCCGGAACCGACGCCCACGCCAAGAACTACAGCTTCCTGCTGGCCGGGAATCAGATCAGGTTGGCACCGCTGTACGACATCGCATCGGTGCTCCCGTATTACGACAGCAACGGCTACAAGGTGAAGCTCGCCATGAAGGCCGGCGAGGACTACAAGCTCCGCCGGACCGATCGGCGTAGCGCTTGGGAACACGTTGCTGACGAACTCAAGCTCAACCAGACCCGGTTCATCGCTCGAGCATTCGACTTGGCAGAACGTACGCCGGATGCAATCGCCGTTGCGGCAGGCGAAAGCGAACTCGGTAGCCTCCCGACCGATCTGCCCGAGCGGCTCGTGGAGCTCGTCTCCGACCGCGGTGAGCGCTGCCAGGCCGTGTTGAGCTGAGTGGCCAGGGGGAAGGTCTCTTCGGGCGTGATGT
>CAZDYO010000246.1:0-4620 GCA_964509555.1 uncultured Acidimicrobiales bacterium | reverse complement strand
GACACCAGGCAGGAGGCGGTGCGGAAGAGGGATGCCAAGGTGTCGTCGGGGACCCTCCCGAGGAGGTGGACGTCCCCCTGCAGACCTTGGCTTTGGATGAGTTCGGCGAGATTGTCGTGAGCCGGGCCGTCACCGGTGATTTCCAGCACGAAGTCATCACACAGGTAGGGCATGGCGGCCACGATTCGGTCGACCTGCTTGTAGTGGTCGAGGCGACCGGCGACCAGCAGGACACGTCTTCCGTCGGCGGTCGGGCTTCGTGGAGCGGATTGCAGACGATCGACATCGACCCCATTCGAGATCACGTCGGTCTTGACGGCGGCCCCCGGGAAGGTTCTCGCCAGAGACTCGGCCTCGGCCCCGCTGACACCGATGATCCTGTCGGCGCGATCGATGATGCGTCGACCGATCAGGCGGTAGGGACGGTGGAGAAGATTTCTGAACTTGGATTCACTCGACCCGTGGAAATGGGGGGTGAACACCAGCGGGCCTTTCCACAATGTTGCTGCCATCATCGCCGGCGAATCGTGATAGCCGTGGGCGTGAAGCAGATCGTAGGAGTCGGTGTTCCGGGCCAGGTGTCGCCCGAGGGCCGGCGACACCGCCAAGTGTCGGCTCTTCACGATCAGAGGGAATCGCCGGATCTCGACGCCATCGATGCTCTCACGCTCGGGAAGGTCACCCCAGTGATCATGGGTGAGAACCGTGACGTGATGCCCGGATGCGGCCAGGCTTCGACTCAGTCGGTCGACGTGGGTTTCGATCCCTCCGGTGGAGGGAGCGAACCGGTTGACCGCCAAGGCGATCCTGAGTGGCTGTTTCATGGTCGTGAATTCGGTGTGTTGTCGAACCGGCCCTGTCAGGCCGCCAGGGCTTCGTCGCCGTGGGTGGCCACGGAGCCGAGAGTGGCGGTGGAGGAGCTGCGGGTGTCCTTCATGAACCGTTCCTTGAGGAGCGTGCGCAGCACCCGGATGCCGTCTTTCACGACGTGGAGATTGCTGTCGCCGTGGATGCGGTCGAACTCGAAGCTCGGCACTTCGGCGATCTTGAGACCGGCCTTGGCGATGCGAATGTTGATCAGGGTCTCGACCTCGAAGCCTGCACAGTCCACGTCCATTGCCGGGAGGCAGTGCTTCCAGAAGGCGTTGTAGCCGTAGCAGAGGTCGCTGTAGCTGGTATCGAACCAATGATTGGTGATGCCGCACAGCACGGCGTTGCCGGCACGGCGCAGCGGGGTGATGTCGCTCGAACCACCACCGGGGAGAAAGCGGCTGCCCTTGGCGAAGTCGGCGCCCTCGATGAGCGGTTGGATGTAGCGCTCGATCTCGGCCGGATCGGCGGAGCCGTCGCAGTCGAGCATCACCAGGATGTCCCCGGTTGCGGCCGCGAAGCCGGTGGCGAGTGCCCAGCCCTTTCCGGGCCGGTCCTCCAGGACGATCTTCACGTCGGGGCGGACACGTTTGGCCACCTCGATCGTGTCGTCGGTCGACCGGCCGTCGACGACGATGACCTCGTGAAGGCCTTCGGGAAGCATCCCGAAGACGATCGGAAGGTTCTTCGCCTCGTTGAGGGTCGGCACTATCACGCTGACCTTCGGCGTTCCGGTCGGGAGGCTCGGGCGTGCGCTCGGGGCCTGATTGATGTGTGTGACGCCCTTGGGCGACACCGTTGTCCTGTCCAGCAAGGTGCTCATGCCGAGGGATACGACCCGGTGGGGGCGGCCCTTGAAGCGAACGGGGCGGGTGGACCGCTACCTGGCGACTGTGTCCTCCTGCGATCAGGGCACTTGGTCCCCATGGCTCTGGTCCCGATGCCCGGTATCAGACGTTTGTGAGGGGTCTGCCGGCATCGACCAGCCCTCTCGAGGCCAGGTCGAGCAGCCCATGGGCGGGCGTCGGGCCGGGTACCAGGCCGAACCCCAGGGCCGCTGTGGCGCCCTCTCGGGATGTCCTGGTCTGGTCCCGGTGCTTCCACACCGCGGCCACGGTCATGAGGGTGAGACCCAGGAGCGCGACGGCTGATGCCGGAACCAGGAAGCGGCCCACGCCGGCACGTATGGCGATCTCCACCGTGGACCATCCGGTGAGGCGCCCGCCGATGTAGGGCAGGGTCACGGTTGCGGCCGCGGCGACAGCTCCTGACATGAGCCAGGTTCTGCCGACCCAAGCCAGGATGCGGTAGCGCTTCGGGTGGACGGTCGCGGCCAAGGGGAGGGCGACCATGGCGAACAGGGCGTACCTGAGGACACGGTCAACCAAGCCCATCGGCGAGGTGAGATCCGGAAGTGTGGATGTGTCGAAGGCGAAGATGTCGGTGTCAGGTGAAATCAGCACGGTCAGGCGGGGCGAGTACACACGTATGACTTCGAGGGCCGCGTCGGTGACCGGTGCGATGTTTGCGTCGGGACCGTTTCGGTCCACGAGGATCAGATCGTGGGTTCGGGCCACGAATTCGTCGAGGGCCAGCCGAAACGAGGGGTCGTCAAGGATCTTGTCGACGACCAGGTCGGCCTCGCTGCCCACATCGATTCCGTACCCGGCCGCGGCTGCCGCCACGTCGGCCCCCACCATCCGTTCGGTGATCGCAGCGGAGAGCTCACGGTGCAATTCGGCCCGGGCGGTGGGATTGGTGAAGGCGGAGTCCACGGCGGCGGTGGTTGGTGCCGAGTCGATCACCAGGAAGTGGACACCGGCGAGAATCGCCGACAGCAACATCGCCGCCAGACCCACGATGGCGAGAAACGAAGCCACTTTCACGCGTGGGCTCCGCTTGGGGAGGGGGGCGGAGGGGCGGCTTCTGGGTGTGTCGAGATAGACGCTGCCGGTCGGCTCGAACATCTCACACCCCCTTTTGCAGGTTGGACTGGTTCCGTCGGACGACGACATCGGGTGTGCGGCCCGAATCATCCTGCCCCATTGCATCGGATCGGTTGGCGCACAGGTGTAGGGGAAGGTGGCTGTCGGCAGGGGGCCGTTGGACCCAAATCCCCGGACGGTGTAGGTCGTACGACCCGGTTCTGGTGTGAGAAGCTCCATCCTGATGAACCCGGGCGACCTTGCAGAACTGATCCACCCTTCCCACACCGCTGTTCTCACGATGGAGATGCAACGGGGGGTCGTCGGCGACCTGGCCGCGTTTCCAGCCCTTCGCGCGGCGGTGGAGGAGAGCGGACTGTTGGAGTCCGTCGGCATCGTGTGCCGGGCGGCGCGGGCCGCGGGGAGCCGGGTCGTTCATTGCACGGTCGGGTTTCGACCCGACGGGCTCGGGTTTGTTTCCAACTGTTCGTTGTTGAGCGCGGCCGAAAAACTCAACGCGGGCACGCTCAACACGGGGTCCGAAGGCACCGAGCTCGTTGCCGAGTTGGGTCTGGCCGACTCCGATGTGGTGGTGGCCCGCAGTCATGGGCTCACTCCGTTCACCTCCACCGATCTCGATCAGATCCTGCGAAACATGGGCATCACCACAATCGTGGCGGTGGGGAGTTCGATCAACGTCGGCATCATCGGCATGGTGCTGTCGGCTGTTGATCTGGGTTACCGGGTGGTGGTGCCGGCCGACTCGGTTGTGGGTATTCCGCCCGATTACGGACATGTGGTGATGAGTAATACGATTGCTCTGCTGGCGACCATCGTCAGCGTCGAGGATCTGGTGAAATCATGGGGATGACGCTCACTCACAGCGAACAACGTCAAGCCGAGTATCGATGGGTGGTCAACCCCGCTTGGGATCTCGTGATGGCATTTTCGTGGATTCCGTTCGTGGTCGCGGCGCTTGCATGGTCCGGCGACACGTCTCGAATCGAGTGGTTGGTGGCCGCCACACTTATCTTCTCGGTGTCGCATCAACCGCTGACGATGCCGTTGGTCTACGCCGATGGTCATGTCTACCGATCGAGGCATCTGATATTCGCGATCACCCCGTTCGTGTTTCTGTCGGCGGTTATCATCGGGCTGCAGCTCGATCCGGTGATCATCGCGGCGATAGCCGGGGTCTGGAACGCCGGCCACACACTGCAGCAGCGCTACGGCATAGCTCGTATCTACGGCCGCAAGGTGGGACAGACCAACGGCCGCATAGAACACAATCTGTTGTGGGGGATGCTGCTGCTGGCGGTCGTTTGGGGGGCAGCGGATTCGGCCACGCCCGACCGGATCGCCCGGGCGGGCCTGGGCGGTCGCAACCAGAAGGGGCTCGAGTTGCTCACCAACGCCGCGCCCGCGGCACGGCTGGTTCTCCCGTTGGTGATCCTGGGGGTGTTCGCTCTGGCGGTCATGTGGGTGCGCCAGGAGCTCGAGTCGCCCAGGATCAACCCGGCCAAGTGGATCTACATGGGTTCGTCGGCGGTGTTGTTCGGTTTGATCATCGTGTCGCCGATCGCCGGATTCGTGGGCTACGTGGGGGCCCACGCCGCTGAGTACTACCTGATCGTCTACAAGCATCTTGGAGATCGTTACCCCGATGCCGAAACCGACGGTGGTGCTCCGCTCGGTCGAGCAGTTCGCAGCGGAGCCGGGCCACTCGGCTTGATGGTTATCTACACGATCACGGTGTTCACCGCGGTGTTCGTGCTGCGGTGGTACGCCAGCTGGCAGGTTTACGGGATGGTGTTCCTGACCCTGG
>CAZDYO010000245.1:0-4621 GCA_964509555.1 uncultured Acidimicrobiales bacterium | reverse complement strand
GAGTTTCACTCTGCTCACGGGTGGACGCCTCAATGGCGTCCTCCTCGTCGAGAAGCTTCTCGAAAGCCGGATCGGCTTCCTTGATGAGCGGTGCTGGTTCTTCGTTCGAATCGGTGTCGGCGGCACGCTTGCGAGCGGCTGCGGACGACACGACCTTGCGGGGCTTGGCCTGACCGGAGGTCTCACCGACCGCCATGGCGGCTTCGAGAGATGCCTTGTCGTCGGCGCTGCTCTTGTAGGGAAGGATGTCGCCCTTGTAGAGCCACACCTTCACGCCGATGCGTCCGTAGGTGGTCTTGGCCTCACGGAAGCCGTAATCGACCTCGGCACGAAGGGTGTGAAGCGGAACCCGACCTTCGCGGTACCACTCGGTGCGGGCCATTTCCGAACCACCCAAGCGGCCCGAGCACTGGACCCGGATGCCGAGGGCACCGGCCTTCTGGGCGTTCTGGACGGCACGCTTCATTGCCCGTCGGAAGGCCACACGGCCCGCGAGCTGGTCGGCAATACCCTGGGCGATCAGGGCAGCGTCGAGTTCGGGCTGCTTGATCTCCTGGATGTTGAGCTGAACCTTGGCGTTGCCGGTCATCTCGCCGAGATGGCCACGAAGCCGATCGGCCTCGCTGCCGCGGCGGCCGATGACGATGCCGGGGCGAGCGGTGTGGACATCGACACGAAGCCGGTCACGGGTGCGCTCGACCTCCACACGGCTGATCGCCGCGTGGGGCAGTTCGTTGAACAGGTACTCGCGAATGCGGTGATCCTCGATCACATTGTCCGCGTATTCCTGACGATCGGCGAACCAACGGCTCTTCCACTCTGTGGTTATTCCCAGGCGGAAGCCGTAGGGGTTTACCTTCTGTCCCATCAGCTTTCCTCGTCGGTGTCGGCGCTGTCTTCAGCGATTTCTTCGGTGGTGTCGGCAGCGTCGTCGGAGTCGACGGACTTGGCGCCGGCCTCGGTGAATCCCGCGGCCTCAGCAGCCTCGGTGGTTGCGAAGTAGACCTCGGCAACCGTCTTTTCGTACCAGCGCCCATCGGGCTGGTGGTACTTCATGGAGTCGACGTTGCCCTTGATGTCGAACCCGTCGGGAGCGGAACCGTCGGCGAGGGGCTCGGCGCTCATTGCGCCGTAGGGCCCGTCCGGGTTGAGCTCAAGACCATCGTCTGCACCGGAGTCATGGTCGTGATCCCCATGGTCGTGCTCGGCCTCGGCCTCAGCCTCGGCTGCTGCCTTGGCCTCGGCACGGGCCTTCGAACGCTCGACACGGCTGCGGCGGGCGTCGGCAGCCTGGGTGCTACCGGAACGACCGGATGCCGCCTCTCGATCACGCATGTGTTCGAGCTTCGACTCTTCGATGCGACTGACGATGACGGTGATGTGGCAGGTGCGCTTGCGAATACGACTGGCACGGCCACGGGCACGCGGCCGGAACCGCTTCATGGTGGGGCCCTCATCGGCGTAGCACGCCGAGACGAACAACTCTTCGGCCACTTGGCTGTCGTTGTGTTCGGCGTTGGCCACGGCCGAGTCGAGGACCTTCTTGATCTCGTGGGAGATGCCACGCTCGGAGAAGTCGAGGATCTCGCTGGCCTCGGCATAGCTCTTGCCGCGAATCAGATCGAGGATCTCGCGGGCCTTGTAGGCCGAAGCGTGAACGTGACTGACCTTGGCTCGGGTGCCGGGACGCTCGTTGGTCTTTGCAGCGGTCATCAGCGACGCGCTCCCCGCTCCTGGCCGGCATGGAACCGGAATGTGCGGGTGGGGGCGAACTCGCCCAGCTTGTGACCGACCATCGATTCGGTGACGTACACCGGCACGTGCTTACGGCCGTCGTGGACGGCCATGGTGTGGCCGACCATGTCGGGGATGATGGTGGAGCGGCGAGACCAGGTCTTGATGACCTTCTTCTCGCCGGCCTCGTTGAGCGCATCGACCTTCTTGAGAAGATGGTCGTCGACGAACGGGCCCTTCTTGAGACTGCGTGGCATTTGCCGTTACCTCCGCGACCCGCGCGTCCGGCGACGGCGCACGATCAGCTTGTCGGATTCTTGGTTGTTCTTGCGGGTGCGGCCCTCGGGCTTGCCCCACGGAGACACGGGATGGCGGCCACCCGAGGTCTTGCCCTCGCCACCACCATGGGGATGGTCGACAGGGTTCATCACAACACCGCGGGACTGTGGGCGGACGCCCTTCCAGCGGTTGCGGCCGGCCTTGCCGATCTTCACGAGCTCATGTTCGGAGTTGCCGACCTCGCCGACGGTTGCCCGGCAGTCGATCGGAACCCGGCGCATCTCGGTGCTGGGAAGACGCAGGGTGGCGAAGTCGCCCTCCTTGGCCACCAGCTGGATGCTGACCCCGGCGCTGCGGGCCATCTTGGCACCGGCACCGGCCTTGAGCTCCACGTTGTGGACGGTGGTGCCCACCGGCATGTAGCGCAGTGGCAGGGCGTTGCCGGGACGGATCTCGGCGTTGCGACCTGATTCGAGCTTGTCGCCAACCTCGATGCCCTTGGGAGCAAGGATGTAGCGCTTCTCGCCATCGTGGTAGTGGAGAAGGGCGATGCGGCAGGTGCGATTGGGGTCGTACTCAATGGCGGCGACGGTTGCCGGAACGCCATCCTTGGTGCGATCGAAATCGATCATGCGGTAGCGCTGCTTGTGGCCCCCACCGCGGTGACGCGAGGTCATGCGGCCGAGGTTGTTGCGACCACCGGTCTTCGACTTCGGGGCCAGAAGACTGCGCTCGGGCTTCGACTTGGTGATCTCGGAGAAGTCCGAAGAGGTTTGGAACCTACGTCCGGGACTGGTGGGCTTGCGCTTGCGAATTGCCATGGGACTCAGGCCTCGAAGAGTTCGATCGAGTCACCCTCGACAAGGGTGACGAGGGCCCGCTTCTGGTCGGGACGCTTTCCGTAGCTGCCGGTGCGGCGGTTGCGGATTCGCTTTCCCTTGCGGTTGAGCGTGTTGACGTTGAGAACGGTGACATCGAAGATGGATTCCACCGCATCGCGGATCTCGGGCTTCGACGCCTGGTTGGCGACGACGAACGTGTAGGTGTTGCTTTCGAGCAGGCCGTAGGACTTCTCGGAAACGACCGGTCGGATGATCACATCACGGGCGTCCTTCATCAGGAATCACCTCCGGGAAGCGTGTCTTTGGTGAACACGACATAGTCGCTGTCGAGAATGTCGTAGGTGTTGAGCTCGGCCTGCGCCAGGCAGTGAACCGAGGGGATGTTGCGGAAGCTGAGCCAAGCGTTGACGTCTTCGTCCGACAGGACCATGAGGACCTTGCCTTCGGCGCCGATCGCCTTCAGCGCCGCGATGGCCGCGCTGGTCTTGGGCTCATCGAAAGCCCAGGAGTCGACCACGATGACGCGGTCGTCGGCGGCACGA
Source organism: uncultured Acidimicrobiales bacterium (assembly GCA_964509555.1). GTDB lineage: Bacteria > Actinomycetota > Acidimicrobiia > Acidimicrobiales > Aldehydirespiratoraceae > SZUA-87. The sequence continues at coordinate 1,224 of CAZDYO010000245.1, read as the reverse complement.
TCGGACAGAGCCGACCGAAGCGCCAGACGGATCATCTTCTTGGGGGTGCGCTGGCTGTAGTCACGGGGGTGCGGACCGTGGGCCACGCCACCGCCCCGCCACTGCGGCGAGCGAATCGAACCCTGGCGGGCACGTCCGGTGCCCTTCTGGCGCCACGGTTTGGCACCGCCACCACGAACCTGGGCACGGGTCTTGGTGCTGTGGGTACCGGCACGTCGAGCCGCCAACTGGGCGGTGACCACCTGATGCATCACCGGCATGTTGGGCTCGATGCCGAAGTAGTCGGATACAAGCTCGACACTCCCGGCGTCGGCGCCCGCTTGGTTCTTCATTGAGACATTGGCCATGTCAGTTTCCCTTCACGGCATCGCGGATGACGACGGTGGCGCCCTTGGCACCGGGCACCGATCCCTTGATCAGCAGCAGTTCGGCCTCGGGGTCGGACTTGACGACGACGAGGTTGAGGGTGGTGACCTTCTCGGCGCCCATGCGGCCCGGAAGCTTCTTTCCCTTGAACACCCTTGACGGGGTGGCGCACTGGCCGACCGATCCGGGCTTGCGATGGTTGCGGTGGGCACCGTGGGATGCCGGCGCACCGGCGAAACCGTGGCGCTTCATCGCTCCTGCGAACCCCTTGCCTCGTGAGACGGCCGTCACGTCGACGCGCTCACCTTGGCTGAGCAGGTCGGCCGAGATCTCCTGGCCGACCGTGAATTCGCTGACATCATCGAGCCGGAGCTCGACCAACTTGCGTCCGGGCTCCACGCCCGCTTTGGCAAAGTGGCCTGCTTCGGGCCGGGAGAACTTTGATTCGTCTCTGACGCCGATTGTTACCTGTATGGCGCTGTAACCGTCGTGTTCAGGTGTCTTGACCTGCACGACACGGCACGGCGACACGCGCAGGACCGTTACCGGGATGATGCGGTTGTCTTCATCCCAAACCTGCGTCATGCCGACTTTTTCGCCGACGATCGCCTTGGTGGCCATGGCTTGCTTCCTGTGGTCGTTATGCGTGGGCATCTGCTCACGCGAACGCTCCGCACAGGCAAGCTGGCGGAGCGTCGTTCGGTTTTGCCGTGTGGTTCCCGCAAGGGCCTTCGCGGACTTCGATTTCGCGGACCGGACATGCCGGTCGTGCGAGGCGTCAGGCTAGCGGCACTATCACGGTGCACCAACCAGGGTCCACGAGTGTCCGCGCCCGGCAAGGTAGCGTCGGCTCCGATG
>CAZDYO010000244.1:0-4674 GCA_964509555.1 uncultured Acidimicrobiales bacterium | reverse complement strand
TGTTGTGTGCCGACCCGAACAACCCGCGCCTCAATTGCAGATCCTGGCTCGACGCCGGCCCGGTCGGTGATCATTGGGTCCACACCGCGGAGACGGTGGTCACTTCGATGGGCCGCGCCAATTTCAGCGTCGACATCCTTCTTGAGCTCCACACCGGTGGACCCACTCCCACATCGCTGGTGGTCAGAGCCCGAAAGATCGGAGCCTGACCCGACGGTTCAGACTGATTTCCACCAGTCGCGCAGCCGTCGCCGCAAGTCCGCCGGCGGAACAACTCCCTCTGTGAACCGAATCTCGCGAAGCCACGCCATGGCCCGTCCCACGTCGACACCGGGTTCGATGCCCAGAACCGCGCCGATTTCGTTTCCGTCGAGCCCCGCCGAGGGAGATTCGAGATCGTATTCCGTGAGACGAAGGCGCGCCAGAGTCGACTCGATCGTGTCGAGAACGTCGCTGGGCTCTGAGGTGACGCTCCCGACCCGGCGCTTCCAGTCGACCACCTCCTCGAGCCTGGCCCCCGCCCGTCCACACACCGCTGCCATCCGACGAACCTCGGCATCGTCGACGTCGCCGAGCAAGTCGATCCTGTCGGCGATCCTGATGAGCAGGTCGACACCCGACACGAGAGCCCCCGAGGCCCTCAGACCACGCAGTCGTACGCGTGCCGTGTCGCGATCCGGCAGCAGGGCGGCCCACCTGTGGGCGGGCTCCTGAGCGACCGCAGCGACGCGCGCCGCTCGCAGGCTCAGTTGCGCCTCGGACTCATCGGCCAGCTCAGGAATGACTCTGGCCATCAACCCGGTGGATCGCAGCATCTCAAGACCGACCGCCATGTCGGGAAGCATCAGGGTCTTCTGCAGCTCATCGCGAATTCGTTCAGCCGACACGATGTCGAGGCGGTCGGACATCGACTCGATCGCCGCGACCAACTCGGGTACCGGCACCAAGCCGTAGCCGGCTGCGAATCGCGCCGCACGCAGCATTCGAAGCGGGTCGTCGGAGAAACTGGTCTCGGGGTCGAGTGGTGTTCGCAGAACCCCGTCCCGCAGGTCGGAGGCCCCACCGAAAAGGTCTATGAGTCGGCGTTCGATCACGTCGACCGCCATTGCGTTGACGGTGAAATCGCGGCGCGAGAGGTCCTCGTCGAGTCGATCCCCGAAAGCCACCACCGGCTTTCTGGATCCGGGTTCGTAGCGCTCGGCGCGGTGGGTCGTTATTTCGAAGACATGACCATCAATGGTGCAACCGATGGTGCCGAAACGTTCACCCTGACTCCATACCGCCTCGGCCAACGGCGACACCAGTTCCTTGATCCGGTCGGGGCGAGCCTCGGTGGTGACATCGAGATCGTTCTCGACGCGATCCCGACCTATGAGGCTGTCGCGAACGACTCCCCCCACGAAATAGAAGTGATAGCCGGCTTCGGCAAACCTTTCGGCCACAGCGGCGGCACAGTCGAGGCTCGCTTCCAGGGACGGGCTCAGATCGGGTTCAGGCATCGAGGCCCATCTCCTGTCGGTGCAGACGACGAACCGCCTCAACCGCATCACGACCGGGCCCGCCCGAGGTCGAGGGCTCGGGGCGACAGTCTTGTCCGACCAGGACGCCGATGGTGGCGGCCGATGAGTCGCGCACCGCGTCGAGGTCGTATCCGCCCTCCAGCACCGTGATGATCCGACCCGGTGGAACCATGGCCACCAACCGGGCCATGAGGTCGGCCACGTCGCCCGACGAATAGCGAAGCTGGGTCAGCGGGTCGTTTCGATGACCGTCGAAACCTGCCGATATCAACAGCCAGTCGGGACGAAACGACTGCACGGCAGGCCCGATCGCAACATCGAACGCCATGAGCGCCACGTCTCCGGTGGCCTCGGGCGGAAGCGGAACGTTGACCGTGAAACCCTTCCCTTCACCAACTCCGACCTCGGAGATGCCACCACTGCCGGGATACAGGGGCGACTGGTGAATCGAGGCGTAGAGCACGCGTGGATCGTCAACGAACGCCTCCTGAGTTCCGTTGCCGTGGTGGGCGTCGAAGTCGACTATCGCCACACGCTGTCCCGCATCGACCAACGCCCGAGCCGCAACGGCCACAGAATTGAACAGACAGAATCCCATGGCCCTGTCGGGTGTGGCGTGGTGGCCCGGCGGCCTGACAATGCAATACGCAGCGTCGTGTGGTGAACCCGGTCGCCCGAGTCGCTCCGCGGCGGTCAGCACCGCCCCGGCTGCCCGGCAGGCTGCCTCGAAACTGGAGGATCCGACAGCAGTGTCGGCATCGACCCTCCCGCCTCCGTGTTCTGATAGCTGACGAATCCTCTCGTAAAGGGCAAGGCTGTGGACGGTGGTTATCTCGCCTTGGTCGGCGGCCCTGGGTGAGACCATCTCAACGGCCTCGTCGGCCTCGGCCAACCTGATTCCGTCGAGCGCGGCGGTGAGACGACTCGGTCGCTCGGGATGCGAAGGACCGGAGTCGTGGTCGAGAAACAGATCATCGGTAACCACCAACAGCACGGGCGGATCGTACCCCTGGACCGCACCGGCGTATCATTGCATTGATCATGGTGCTGCATTCGATACACGTGGGCGACGCAAGATTTCGTTGTGGGGCTTGGCGCGGTGATCCTGAGGTCGCCTATCTGGTCCCCTTGTCGCCGGCATCCACACTCGATCGGGGTGCTCTGTCGGCCGCTCGCGCGAAGCTGGTCGCCGACGGCTTCAACAAGGTGATCACCGGCGCGGTCGGTGCCGGTGAATGCAAGGCCATGCATCTCGACGGGTTCATCGACCGCGAGCATCTCCATCTGTTGAGTCGGGATCTCAGCATCCCCATACCTCGCCGCAGGCACGGATCCGTCCGCATCCGCCGATCCGGGAACCGCGACCACGAATCCATTCTCGATCTCGACGAAATGGCATTCGATTCATTCTGGCACCTTGATCAGAGCGGCCTTCAGGAGGCCCTTACCGCCACCCCGGTGAGCCGCCTGCGGGTGGCGCGAACCGGACAGATCGTTGGATACGCGATCACCGGCCGGGCCGGGCGCAACGGTTACCTGCAACGCCTGGCCGTGCGGCCCGACCATCAAGGCCTGGGAATCGGATCCACACTGGTGAACGATTCATTGCGATGGCTCAAGCGAAACCGGGTGTCGGTCGCCTGGGTCAACACCCAGGAGAGCAACACCCGGGCCCTTGAGCTCTACCAAAGACTTGGATTCCGATCCGAGCCAACCCACCTGACCGTGCTGCAAAGACAACTGCAGTGACACCGTCCCCACCCGAATCACACCCCGTGACTCGCGTGGCGAGCATTGCCCTTGCCGCGCTCATGATCATCGGGTTCACGAAGACCTCTGCCGTGGCCCAGAACAGCGGGCGCCTTGATCTGGTGGCCCAGACCACCTGGATCGGTTCCACCCCGGCGGCAGTCGACCTGAGAATCACCGGTGCACCCGCCGACGCCCGGCTCGCCGTGAAGGTCATCGCTCCCGTCACCACCCGCGCCGAGGTGATCGCCACCATCCGACAACCGGTTCTCGAGTCTGGCCTGGTGGCCGATTTCGAGATCACCGACCTCGACGCCGCCCGGGTCGGTTCCGGCGAGGTTGTGTCGGTTGTGATGCCCGACGAAGAAATCGGCTTGCTGCTACGGCGCGACCCCGGGGCTCTCACCGTCGTGATCAATCTGATGTCGCAGGATGTCGTGCTCGACACCCTCATCACCCATTTCCTGGTGGCCCCTGACCCCCCCGTGCCCACACACGATCTCGGGGTCGCGGTCATCTACGACATGCGACAGCCGTTGGCGACCGACGCCGATCTGGATATCTCGACCAACGAGGAATCGATCAGCGCCGCCACCGATTTCCTGTCGGCACGATCCAACCTGCCGATCGCCGTGCGCATCAACGCCGAAACCCTCGAGGCGCTCGATGCGCCGACCAAGCCGTTGGCCGAATCCGAGGTGGGAAAGGCCTTGGACGACCGCGAACTGCTACTCGAACCATGGGTCGATCTCGACGAGGAGGCTTGGCGATCATCGGACGAATCCGACATCGTGATAACCCACTACGCGTCGGGACGCAGGTCGGTCGACGCTCTTCTTCACGAATCACCATCAGGTGTGGTGAGACTCGATTCCGACGCCACCCCCGAAACCCTCTCGTTGCTTCGCTCGGCTGGCGCGACCGGCGTGGTGGTCAGCCCCGATCAGGTCTCTCCGAATGCCCGCAACCGCAGTAGACCCGTATCCATCCTCGACGGAAATGGTGTCGAGATGAACGCTCTGGTGCTCGACAGCGGTCTCATGGCGACACTGGGCGGCCCTGATCCAGAGCTCTCCGGCCAGCACGCGGTTGTGGAGCTTGCCCTGCAGGCCGCGAATCTCCAATCCGACGGAGTGATCGTGATCGATGCCACCTTCATCGATCCGGTGGCCATCGACGTTCTGTTCGAGGGGATTGCAGCCACCCCCAATCTGACTCCGGAGACACTGGGAGACGCCCTTCACGAGCAAGTCGACAGAACCACGACAGGGGCGGTCACGCGGGCCACCCTCCAACCGATCGCCGCGCCCGACTACTCGGAGGCGGCAGCCGACCTCGAGTTCACCAAGTCGGCCATCGAATCCTATGAGTCGATGGTTCCCGACAACGAGGCGCCGATCGCCCC
>CAZDYO010000243.1:0-4679 GCA_964509555.1 uncultured Acidimicrobiales bacterium | reverse complement strand
ACCATGGCCGCGATGCCTGTGCTGAAGCCTCTGTCCGACGAAGCCGGCTTGGAGGCACTTGTGGTGTCGACCTACCAGGCGGTTTCAGGGGCCGGCCTGTCGGGGGTGCGGGAACTCGACACGCAGGCCCAGAAGGTCGGTGCCGACGGCCCGGGCCTCACCTACGACGGCGGTTCGGTTGCGCTCACGGCGGGTCCCAACTTCGTGGCCCCGATCGCGTTCAACGTGATTCCGTTGGCCGGCAACCTCGTCGACGACGGCACCGAGGAAACCGACGAGGAGCAGAAGCTCCGCAACGAAAGTCGCAAGATTCTCGGTCTGCCGGATCTGCTCGTGTCGGGAACCTGCGTGCGGGTCCCCGTCTACACCGGCCATTCGCTGGCCATCAATGCCCGTTTTGCCGGCGAGATCACCCCGGACAGGGCTCGTGAGTTGCTGGCCGACGCCCCCGGCGTGATTCTGGCCGACGTACCGACGCCGCTGTCGGCCGCCGGTATCGATCCGTCGATCGTCGGCCGTATCCGCAGGGATCCGACCGTGCCCCATGGCCTGTCGCTGTTCATCTCCAACGACAACCTCCGCAAGGGTGCGGCGCTCAACACGGTCCAGATTGCCGAGGCGTTGGTGGCCCAGGGCATCGTTCAGTAGGGATCCGCCGCCTCAGGGCGGGTTGGTCACATAGCGGGCCACGGCCTCGTCGAGGGTCAGGTCCATCTGGTTGGCCAGCGATGCCAACCAGGCCAGAACATCTCCGAGTTCGTGGAGTTGTTGATCGCGGGTTCCCTTGCGCACGGCTTGGGCCAGTTCCCCGAGTTCCTCGCAGAGCCAAGCCACCGTGGCCGGCACCCCCCGCTCGCGGTCGGCCTCACCGTAGAGCCGTTCCATGAGGTCTTGTAGTTCAGCGAGCTCCATGGATGGCGACTCTAGGGCTCACGAAGCTCCGGCAGTCGCACCACATGCATGCCTTGTTGCTGAACCCGTGGCAGTGGGAGCCCTCGTGGTGGCCGCATTCGCAGCGACGTTCGGGTTCGTAGAGCGCTTGCATCAACGATTCCACGGGATCCCATCGTCAAATGGCCTGTGCACTTGAGGTGTGGCCCGCCCTACGATGCCGGCACCGGGACACCCAACGGCCGTCCGGCCGTACGGTGACGACACACGACCAAGAATGGCGACGATGGACATCAGAGAAGCGCTTTACACCACCCGGGCGATGCGGAGAGTTCTCCCCGATCCCATACCGGAGGAGATCCAGGCCCGAATCCTCGACGCGGCGATACGGGCACCAAGCGGGGGCAACACCCAGTCGTGGCGCTTCATGCTGGTCGACGATCCCGATGAGAGAACCGCGCTCGGTGCTCTCTACAGCGAGTGCATCGACACGCTGTGGGGCACGTTCTACAAGGACCGTCTCGATGCCGTTGCCGCCGATCCCGAATCCGAGGACTCGAAGCAGATGCAGCGGATCAAGAAGTCGGTTGACTGGGCCCAGAAAAACTTCGCCACCTACCCGTTGCTGTTGTTCGCGTTCGATCGCAACGATGCCAGTGGCGGCTCGATATTCCCGGCTGTGTGGAGTGCCATGCTCGCGGCACGGGCCGAGGGGGTGGGCTCATCGCTCACCAGCGTGTTGGCCCTGAAGGAAACCGAGGTCCACACCGTATTGGGGGTTCCCGCCGACAAGGGGTGGCACATGGCCTGCTGCGTGCCGATGGGCTACCCGACCGGCAAGTGGGGTGTGGCCAGGCGACGCCCGGTGCATGAGGTGAGTTATCGCAACAAGTGGGGTCAACCGGTCGGTTTCGAGATCCCCGAACCGCTCTGGCCCTGAAGTGTCATGAGACCGGACGCGGCGCGGGAACGCTTGCGATTCGGGCCGATCCGCTGATTGTGGCGGCTCACGCAATTGACACTCGCACTTCGGCGCATCAACGGTCAGAATGTGCGCCGATGCCAACAGAACACGATGTCCATCTGCTCGGTATCGACACCGGCGGCACCTACACCGATGCCGTCATTCTCCGCGAATCCGATGGCGAGGTGGTGGCCAAGGCCAAGCGCCCGACCACCCACGACGATCTTGCAGTGGGTATTGGTGGGGCCGTCGAAGCAGTTCTGGATGCTGCTCCGGCCGACGGTGTTCCGGCATCCTCGACAATAGCGATGGTGTCGCTTTCGACGACGTTGGCCACCAACGCACTGGTCGAGGGGAAGGGTCGTCCGGCGTGTCTCATCACCATCGGGTTCGAGCGGGACGCCCTGGACCGGGCCGGGTTGCGTGAGACGCTCGGCGACGGCGAGGTGATAGTGCTCGGGGGAGGTCACGGACCCCACGGTGAGGAACTCGAGGTACTCGACCTCGGTCAACTCGCCGACCTGGTGGGCAACATCGTCGACAGGGTGGACGCTTTCGCGGTTACCGCCCAGTTCGCGGTCCGAAACCCGGCCCATGAACTCGCGGCGCGCGACCTGATCCGCTCGATCACCGACAAGCCGGTCACCTGCAGCCATGAGCTCTCGGCACGCCTGAACGGACCCCGGCGTGCGGTCACCACGCTGTTGAACGCGCGCCTGAGCCCGTTGATAGAAGAGCTCACATCGGCCACCGAACGAAAACTGGCCGACTTGGGGCTGGCGGTTCCGTTGATGGTGGTGAGAGGGGACGGCTCACTGGTCTCGTCGGAATTCGTGAAGAACCGGCCGGTGGAAACGATCCTGTCGGGCCCCGCGGCGAGTCTCGTGGGGGCAGCCCATCTGGCTGGTGTACCGGATGCCCTGATAGCCGACATGGGTGGAACCACAACCGATGTCGCCGTCCTGCGGTCCGGTCGGCCGGAGTTGGGCGAGGAGGGTGCGGTGGTGGGCGGCCATCAGACAATGGTCGAGGCGGTGAGGATGCACACCCACGGCATCGGAGGCGACAGTGAGGTCCGGCTGGCTGATCGAACCGTCGGCCCCCAACTTGTGATCGGGCCCCGGCGGGTGATCCCGCTGTGTCAGCTGGCGGTGCTGCATCCCGAGGCCGTTGAGGAGACCCTACGTCGACAGATCTCGACCGACCCGCCCTCGGAACTCCACGGCATGTTGGTTCTCGCGTCGACGACGCCCCAACGGTCGGTCACCGATCGAACCGAGAAGCGAATCATCAAGGCGATCGGCTCGGGAGTGGCTGCGGTCGACAGAATCGTGAAGCGTGGCATTGACCGGAGGGCCCTCGACCGTCTGGCCGATCGAGGCCTTGTGCGACTGTCCGGTTTCACACCCACCGACGCGTGCCATGTGTTGGGCCTGCAGAGCCACCACGGCCGACACGTCGCGGTACTGGCCGCCGACCTGTTTGCCCGTCGACGTGATCGTTTCGGCAATGCGATCGCGGCCACCCCGGAGGGGATTTCTGAGGTGGTGGTGTCGACCGTTGAACGGGCGCTCACGGAGGCCGTGCTCGGGGCCGCACTGGCACGTGACGGACTACCCGAAGGTGCGGTTGACTCGCCGGTGGTGGCGGCAGCCCTCGACCGTTCAACCCACACCGTGAGACTCACGGCCGGTCTGGCCGTGCCCCTGGTGGGCCTCGGTGCGCCGGCCAATACGTTCTTTCCCTCAGTGGGCCGGGCATTGTCGAACGACGTGGTTGTGCCTCGGCACGCGGAGGTGGCCAACGCGGTCGGCGCGGTTGTCGGAAGCGTTCGTGTCAGTCATGCGGTGTCGATCACCTCACCTCGGCGCGGGCTGTTCGTGGTGCACTCACCCGCCGAGCAGATCACCGTCTGGTATCTCGACGATGCCAAACGCGTGGCCCGGCAGGCGGCGGAGTCGGAGGTGGAATCGGCCATGAAACGTGCCGGCGCGACCGAGTTCGACATGGAGATCGACTGGGACGAAAAGAGTGTCGATGTGAATGGGCGGTCGCTGTTCGTCGACGGGATGATGAGGGTCACTGCCACTGGAAGGCCCCGGCTTGATCGCTGATCCCCCCGAAGACCGTGGTTCAGCCGCCTTGGCTTCGCTGCCCGTCGACCGACACGAACTCGCAGAATCTGTGTAGCCAGTCGCCTAGCTCATCACGGGCATCGGTGTGGAGGACTCGACCATCCACCCGGCGGGAGATGCTCGACAAGCCAAGCGACTCTTCGAACAGGCGATTCGTGTTGACTCCGATCACCGTCGCCAAATGGTCACGTACACCTGAAGCCGTGTGGCGGCCGGGGGTGGCGGCCACCACCCCGACGGGCTTTCCTGAAATAGGCGCCGAACCATTTGGGCGTGTGAGCCAGTCGATCGCGTTCTTGGTGACCGCCGGAATGCTGCCGTTGTATTCCGGCGTGAACACGATGAGCCCCGCCGCTCTGTCGACCGATGTCTTGAACGACGAGACAGTATCGGGTTCGCCGGATTCCTCGAGGTCGGCGTTGTAGAACGGCAGGTCGGTCACCGGCGACTCCCGGATCACGAATCCGGGGGGTACCGCGGAAGCGGAGGCCTCGAACAGGATCCGATGGAATGATCCCTTGCGCAGACTGCCGACAATCGCGGCGAGTTCGATGGTGGTGGTCAATCGGGCTCCGATCGTGTCGAGGCCTGCAACTCGCGTGGCCCCCCGCGCATTCCAAGAGCCAACCGCGTGTGTTTGTCGGGCAGGCGGGATTTGAACCCACGACCTCCTCGTCCCGAACGAGGCG
>CAZDYO010000242.1:0-4708 GCA_964509555.1 uncultured Acidimicrobiales bacterium | reverse complement strand
GGCCGCAAGCTCCACTCCGGCGCCAACACAGACTCCGTCGACCACGGCACTGACACGATCGGCGACGGCCGCGATCCACGGAGCGACCCCAAGACCGATGCGGACAAGTGCGGCGGCGGCTGGACTGTCGGCTTCGGCGAACTCGGCGGGGTCGCCACCCGCGCAGAACGCGCGACCCCGCCCAACGAAGCGGATCGGACGGGTGTCGTGGGCCACCGTCCGGAACGCGTCGGCGAGTTGATCGCGCATTCTCGAGTCGATCAGGTTGAAGAGGCGGGAACGGGTCATGGCGATCTCGAGGTGATCGCCGAGGTCGCGCACCTCGACACGTTCCTGATCGGAATCGTCTCTCGTGTGTCTTCCCCGGGCTTTGAGCCACCGCTGGTGTTCGGGCCCGGCCTGGAGCATGGAGTAGGCAAACGACTCCGACTGCAGGGATCTGGTCAGCTCGCCGTGAGCCGGGTTGCGCAACACCAGCGCCGCGGTGGTGGCCGAAATCGGGTTGCGTTCGAGCGCGCGGGTCAGGGGATCGGGATCACTGGTGATCAGGTCCCACGACACGCGATGCTCGGCGGCAGCGAGGGCCCCGGCTCCGTGTCGGTGGCCGTCGAACACGGCCACCGACACAACCGGCAGCGGGGCCAGCGCCGTGGCCACCCCCGAAAGGTCGTCACGGGCCTCTCGCACAGGAGACACGATGGCAGCCATCCGGTTCACAATCACAATGATCCAGTCACGTATGGGCAGCGACCGCGGGGCCAACCTCGTCGAGTACGCGCTGCTTCTGGTGTTGATCGCCCTCGTGGCCATCGCGGCCGTGGCCAGTCTCGGCTCAGGCACGTCGTCGCACTACTCGGAGATCACCTCACAACTCGGCTGATGTCGACCCGCATCCTCACCTGATTCAGCGAGGCTCGCGGGGCAGACCCAGGACCCGCTCTCCGATGACGTTGCGCTGGATCTGATTTGATCCCCCGTAGATGGTGTGGGCCCGGCTGTAGAGAAACGTTCGCTGCTCGGAGTCGAGCGGATAGTGACGACCGCCGTGTCCATCGTGGGCGTCGCTACCGCCAACCATGCCCGACGTGCCCCTGACCATCATCGCCAACTCCCCGAGGCGGCGATGCCACCCGGCCCAATAGAGCTTCCCGATCGACATCTCGGGCCCCGGAACTCCATCGTTGGTGAGTGCGGTGAGCATTCGCAATTGGTTGTAGCGGAGTATTTCCAGGCGGATGTGGCTCTCCATCAGCTCCTGGCGCACAACGGGATCGGCCCATCGCCCGGTTCGCACCGCCAACCCGAACAGGGAATCGAGTTCGATACGAAAGCTTGTCTGTTGGCCGAGGGTGGAGGCTCCCCGCTCGAATGCCAGGGTCCCCATCGCCACTCTCCAGCCGTCGCCGATCTCTCCCACGATCATTGACTCGTCGGTGATGGCATCGTCGAAGAACGTCTCGTTGAACTCAACCCCTCCGGTCATCTGCACGATCGGTCGGATCACCACTCCTGGCTGATCCATGGGCAGAAGCAGATACGACAGGCCCGAGTGGCGCTCCGATTGCCGGTCGGTGCGAGCCACCACGAAAATCCAATCGGCGAACTGTGCCAGTGAGGTCCACACTTTCTGGCCGTTCACCACCCAGGAGCCGCCCTCCAGGTGGGCCCGCGTCTTCACATTGGCGAGATCCGAACCGGCGTCGGGTTCCGAATAGCCCTGACACCAGAGTTCGTCACCGGACAGGATCGGGGGCACGAACCGCTGCTGTTGCTCCTCGGACCCGAACGCCATGAGTGTCGGGCCGAGGAGGGTGACCCCCAGGTTGGGAATGCGGCCCGGCGCTCCGGCTTCGACATAGGTCTTGTGGAAGACCACCTGCTCGGCCAACGAGCAACCCCGGCCGCCGATCGACTCGGGGAAGTCGATCCCGAGCCACCCCCCGGAGGCCAGCTCGCGTTCCCATTCGATCTGGAGTTCGGGGGCGATGTCTTCCTGCCCGGTGAGGCCCCGGCCCCGAAGACCGGAGAATCGACCGGTGAGGTGCTCTTCGAGCCAGGTTCGAACTTCGTCGGCGAAACCCTCGAGATGCGGATCGGCCGTCACGTCCATCGTCCGGATCGTAACCACCGGCGCTGGTGCAGTCAGATTCGAACCGATCAGCCCACAGCGCAAAAGTGCCCGTTCCCCCTGCTTTTGTGACGATTACGGACCGATATACGGTCCGTAATCGTCACAAAAGCAGGGGGAACGGGGGCGCTGTGCAACACTCCCGGGCAGTCCACTGTTAACGCCATCACCGATAGCGAGGAAGGCCATGACCGCGCAGCCACGGATGTCCATCGCCGATGTCGACGCCATGCTCACCCAACCGGGTGGGTTCTTCGAGACCACCACCGAATCTGTCAACGGCGAGGACATGACCGTCATCGTCGACCGCATGAAGTCGTTGCGGGAGATGCTGGCCGCCTCGGCCAACCACGACGGGGGGAATGCCCGCTACTACGTGTTCGACGACGGGCGGGAGGCGACCTTCTCAGAGAACATCTCGCGGGTCGCTTCGATCGCGGCCGCTCTACGGGACGTGTACGGCATCGGCCGCGGCGACCGCGTGGCGATACTCGCGGCCAATTCCCCGGAATGGATCGAGACCTTCTGGGCCACTGTGTCGCTGGGTGCGGTGGCGGTCGCCATGAACGGGTGGTGGATCGGGGACGAGATTCGCCACGGGCTGGAGCTGACGACCCCGAAGCTCCTGGTGACCGATCGGCGGAGATTCGATCGTCTCGAGTCACACACCGACATGCCCACCGTGGTGATCGAGGACCGGTTCGGGGAACTTGCCGCCGACGCTCCCGAAGCAGACCTACCCGACACCCCGATCGACGAAGACGATCCCGCCGCGATCCTGTTCACCTCCGGCACGACCGGCCGCCCAAAGGGTTCTGTTTGCACCCATCGCAACTTCATCGCCTACGTCGGTTGCGCGTTCATGCTCGGAGCCCGCGACGCCATTCGTTTCCCAGCGGAGGGTCAGCGACCGCCGATACTGGCCCTCGCCGCAAGTCCCCTGTTCCACATCTCCGGGCTCCATGCCTGCGCGGTCACCGCCATGGCCTCGGGCAGAGGTCACGTCTGGACCACCGGTCGCTTCGACCCCGAGAAGGTGTTGCGCCTCACCGAGCAACACCGCATCACCAGGTGGGGTGGAGTCACCACCCAGATCTGGCGAATCATCGAACATCCGAGGTTCCACGACTACGACACGTCGAGCGTCACCTCGATAGGTGGAGGCGGATCAGTTTGGACACCCGAATTGCTGAGGGCCTGCCGGGCCGCGCTTCCCCATGCCGACCGGGCGGTCGGCGTCGGTTACGGGCTCACTGAATGTGCCGGACTGGCCACCCATGCCCCCGACGATCTGCTGGCCTCCCACCCGGACAGCGTCGGGGTGCCCTTACCCACCGTTGATCTCATGATCGCCGACGACAACGACCAGCCGCTACCCGACGGCGAGATCGGAAACGTCTGCGTCCGCGGCCCGATGGTCACCCCGGGCTACTGGAACGACCCCGACGCGACCGCCTCGACCATCCGCCCCGGGGGTTGGCTCATCACCGGCGACTACGGCCATGTGAAGGAAGGGTTGCTGTATCTCGACAGCCGCCGAAGCGAACTCATCATTCGGGGCGGCGAGAACATCTACCCGGCCGAGATCGAGACCAGGCTCGACGATCACCCGGACGTCCACGAAGCGGCCGTCTTCGGTGTCGAACATCGCGAATTGGGCCACGAGGTCAAGGCAGTCGTGGTGCCCGCCGAGGGGGCCATGATCGACATCGCCTCTCTCGAGGCCTGGCTGGGCCGCACGCTTTCGGGCCACAAGATCCCTGCCCATTGGGAGATCCGTCGTGAGCCCCTGCCGCGAAATGCCAGTGGGAAGATCATGAAGAAGGTCCTCACCGGCGAGGCGGTCAACACCTTCATCGAAGACTGAACCCCCGGTTACCCAGGCTCAGCAGGGCGCCGATGGAGCCGTGAGCGGCCACGGATGGGTGGCCTCCCAGACCAGTCCCAGGTCGAGAAGCAGCGACTCGTGGTGGTGGGGTGCGAGCACCTGCATGCCCACGGGCAGGCCGTCGCCGGCGGTTCCTGCCGGAAGCGAGATCGCGGGATTGCCGTAGATGTTCGACGGCGTCGTGAGCGCGCCGTTGTTACCGGCGTTGGACTCGCGGCCACCGAACACGCTCGGCAGCCGACCTTCGGCGTCGAATGCGGTCGACGGGTTGGTGGCGGCTATCACGATGTCGGCTTGTTCGAACATGTCGGCCATGGCCTCGTTGAGCTCGGTGCGACGGGTCTCGGCCATTACCAGTGCGGCCAAGTCGAGGTGTTTCTCGGCCAACTCCACCCCCCGACGCATCATGCTGGTGAGCTGATCTGCACAGGCCGGCCAGCGGTCGCCGAGTTCCTTGCGAAGACCGATTGATCCGGTGAGCGACCAGGCGCCCATGACCGAGGGAAGCCGGAGGTCCATCTCGACCCGACGCATCCCGGTGGCCGTGATGAGTTCCTCCGCGGCAGCCAGGACCAGTTCCTCGGTCTCCGGAGCCACCACCGCGGTGCCGTGGTCTACCACCACGGCCACGCGGAGTGCCCCCATGTCGGCCCGGTGACCTCCGAGTCCGGCCTCGAATCCGTCGACCCTGG
>CAZDYO010000241.1:0-4734 GCA_964509555.1 uncultured Acidimicrobiales bacterium | reverse complement strand
ACCAACCCAGCCCACCAAAACAACCTCACCCGAAACCGATCGGTGGATTGAGGCTGAGGCAGGCCTTCAGAAGCCCAACGTCGACAGTGTGGCCCAGCCGTGGGTGAAGGCCCCGATGTCGTCTGAGTACTCGCTCGATCCCGGCCCGCTGCAGTCGGACTCGAATGGGTTGCGGCCCGCCGGGGCGACGGCGACGTCGACGATTGCCAGGCCGTGGATCTCGCCGGTCGTGCAGGACGGCACGTTGAGGTTGGCCACACCCTCCACGTCGATCGGCCGGGGATCCTGACGGAAGGACTTGACCCAGTCGAGAACCTGTCGAACGCCACTGGCGAAATCGGCGGGTTCGCCGATCCCCTGGCTCACCGCCAGCGCCGGGTAACCCGCTCGCGCAGCCGTTCTCGCGGCTCCGACCGTGCCGGAAACCTCGACCAACGGCCCGATGTTCTGGCCCTCGTTGATTCCCGCGATCACCAGATCGGGCGTCCAGCCAAAGGTGCCGAGAGCGATGTCGACGCTGTCGGCCGGGAACCCCAACACCGCAACAGCGGGGAACCCGGATGCGGTCAGCGAGTATTGCCAGCCGGGCACCTCGGCGCTACGGGTGTCGGATGTGCCGCTCTGGTTCTCGGCGGGGGCCACAACGATCACGTTGGTGGCCGGCAACCCGCGCAGGGCCTCGACCAAGGAGTCGATACCGGGGGCAGCAACCCCGTCGTCGTTGGTGACGAGGATGGTGAAGTTGTCGGAAGGGGGGTTGGCGGCTTCGCGTGCGAAACGGTCGACGGCGGCCGCCGGTCGGCCGGCGAGGATGCCGTCGACACCCATGGCGACCATCAGCGAGTAGAAGTCTCCGTTTTCCTGGGTCTCGTCGTCGGCCCATTCCCAGATCTGAATGCCTTCGTCGTGGGCTCTCGATATCAAGGCAGGGGTGATGATGGTGAGCCCCTGGAAACTGGGTGGCAGTTGCAGGACCAGATCGGAGGGTTCGAGATCGGCCGTGTTGGTGATCCAGCCGTACATGGCCGAGAGTCCGGGACTCGTCGCCGCTCCGGGCGCGGCCTCGCGGAATGCTGCCATTACGTCGTCGTCGAACGAGGTGACGATCACCGACCCGGTGCGGTCGAGATCGGCTATTTCCTTGGCCAGTTCCTTGGCTCCCTCGATGGCGAAGGCCACATCGGGCTCACCGTCTGCTCCGCTGGGGACCTTGATCTCGATGTCGAGTGGGTATTGGGGGAAGGTCTCGGCGATGTGTCGCCAGGTCTCGATTCGGAAGTCGTCGGGTGTGTAGCCGGGGGGTGGCGCAACATCGCCGGTGCGGATTCCCCGGTAGGTGTAAGCCGACTCGGGAAGGTCGCGGAGCGGCCATTGATCCGATGCCCAGTACGCCTTGTCGAGCGCCTGCAACTGATCGTAGGTCATGTCGCGTACGCGGCCTGTCGAACCGGTGGCCCGGTCGACGGTGTCGTTGTGTTGGACAACCAGAACTCCGTCGCCGGTGAGTTGAACGTCCATCTCGAGCACGTCGACCCCGGCGAGTGCCGACTGCCGGAAGGCGTACATCGTGGAGTGCGGCCAGGACTGGTCGCCGCCAGCGTGTGCGACCACGGTGGGGCGGTCGAGCGCGAGCAACGCCGCCATGTCGGAAGCCTCCGGCGATGGCACCTCGGTTGCTGCTGGGGTCGGCACGGTGGTGGGGACGGCTTCGGTGGACGCCGTGACCGAGGTGACCGGCGCCGGCGGCACCGCGGTGGTGGCCGGGGCGGTGGTTGTGTCGGAAGAGCCGGATTGGTCGGTGGAAGCGTTGCTGCAGGCACCCGCGGCCAACGCAAGAATCACGAAAAGAATGAAGGTCCGTCTCATCGCCGAGAACATAATCCGGTCCCGACTAGCTTGCCTCATTCTTCAGGTTCTACAATACGCGGCCCCGTAGCGGGGTTTCGTGGAAATCAAGTTTCGGGGAGAGCAGTTGCATCGATTCGTGAGCGCCGCCGTTCCGCTGATGGCCGCCCTCGCGGCGTTTGCATGTGCTGCAGTAATCCTGGTTGCGCTCGGGGCCAGCCCTGTTGACGGCTTTCGGGCAATCTTCTCCGGAGCGTTCGGAAGTGTCGATCGCCTGTCGGTCACGGCCGTGCGGGCTGCGCCTCTCATTCTCGTCGGTGCCGGAATCTCAATCTCGTTCAGGGCCAGCGTCATCAACATCGGAGGCGAAGGGCAGATCATCGCCGGCGCACTGCTGTCCACCGTGGTTGCCCTCACCTTCCCCGACCTTCCCCGGCCAGTGCTCCTGCCGATGGTGCTCATCGCCGGCCTGGTCGGTGGTGGCATCTGGGGGGCCATCCCGGGTGCCCTCAAGGCCTATGCGTCGGTCAACGAGATTCTCAGCACCATCATGCTCAACATCGTGGCCGTGCAGTTCATGAACTACATGTTGCGCAGCCCGCTGATTGATCCGCTGGAGATCGAGCGGGGCACCCGCATTCCCCAGACCGAGCGGCTGTCCGACAACGCCGCCCTGCCGACTCTCATCGGCGGCACCAGACTCCACCTCGGCGTGGTCGTTGCGGTCGTGGCGGCCATCGGCGCGTACGTTCTTCTCTGGCGCACACCGTTGGGTTTCCGACTTCGGGCCGTCGGTCACAGCCCCGACGCGGCCCGCGCCGCCGGAATACCGGTGAAGCGCAGCATCGTCACCGCCCTGGCGCTCAGCGGATCGCTCGCCGGGCTGGCCGGCGCCATTCTCGTGTTCGGCAGCGAGGGCCAGCGGATGGTCACCGACGGGTCCGCGGCCGGGTTCACCGGTTCGGCCGGATTCAACGGAATCGTCGCGGCCCTGTTTGGTGGGCTTCATCCGCTGTGGACCATCCCGTCCGCTTATGTGTTCGGCGGCCTCATCACTGGTGCCAACCATCTGCAGCGGGTTCTCCAGGTACCGGCGGCGCTGGCCGTCACCCTCAACGGCATCGTGGTGATGTTCGTCGTCAGCAGTTCCAACGTCAGGGAACGCATGTCAAGCCTGCTCCAGGCCAGGAGCGAATTCCGTGAGTCCGACCCGACAATCGACTCCGAAGAACTGGTGGCCTCGTGAGCAATTTCTTCACCATTTCGGTCCTGTTCGCCACGCTCGCGGCCGGGATCAGATTGGCCACCCCGTATCTGCTGGCGGGTCTCGGCGAGACCATCGGCCAGCGCAGCGGTGTGCTCAACCTCGGTGTCGACGGTGTCATGCAGCTCAGCGCGTTCTTCGCCTACTGGACTGCTCTTCGCACCGACAACCTTTGGCTGGCGGCCTTGGTGGGTCTCGGTGTGGGGGTGGTGATGGGTGTTGTTTACGGCGTCATGACCGTGCAGTTCAAGGCCGAGCAGGGAATCAGCGGTATCGGAATCTTCCTGTTCGGTCTCGGTTTCTCGGATCTCATGTTCCAGCGGAAGGTCGGTACCCCCACCTTTGTGCCCCACAAGCTGCCCACGGTTGACATACCGCTGTTGTCCGACATCCCGAATCTCGGTCCGGCACTATTTTCCCATTCGCTGCTCACCTACATGGCTTTCCTCATGGTGCCCCTCGTTTCGCTCCTGTTGAGCCGCACCACCTTCGGCACCAACGTCCGGGCCGTCGGTGAGAACCCCGAGGCCGCCGACAGTCTGGGCGTCTCGGTCGCGCGGGTCCGCTACACCTCGATCATCATCGGTAACGCCATGGCCGGAGGGGCCGGCACCGCCCTGGTTCTCGACCTCGGCATCTTTCAGCCCAACCTCACCCAAGGGCTCGGATTCATCGCGGTCGCGCTCGTCTATTTCGGGGCATGGCGGGCCCCCGGGGTGATGGTCGGGGCCCTGCTCTACGGAATGGTGCAGGCGACCGTGGTCTCGTGGAAGGCCCTCGAGATAATCCCGCGCAGCTGGTCCGACATAGCCTCGTCCGCGCCGGCCGTTCTCACCATCGTGGCCCTGGTGGTGTTGGCCGGCAGAATCTCGCCACCGGCAGCGCTTGCAAAGCCGTTTGATCGACACTGACAGTCTCGTTGGGAGCGTCGAATCATGACGCATCCGCCATCGGGATGACCCAAACAGGAGGGGAAACAAATGACAAGAAGCAACAGAAAGACCAGAACCGGATGGTTGAAGGTGGTCGCGGTCCTGATGGCTGTGGGCCTGCTGGCCTCGGCTTGCGGCGATTCGGGAAGCTCATCACCGGCGACCACGGAGGCTCCAACCACCACCGCAGCGGCATCCGGCAGCGCCGACGCACCTCTGAAAGTGGCGCTCGTCGCCCCGAGTGCCAAGGACGATCTGGCGTTCACCCAGAGCATGGTCGACGCGCTCGGCGCCCTGAAGGAGCCGATCGAGCTGTCGATCACCGATGGCACCTTCGTGGTGGAAGAGGCCGCGGCGGCGATTCGGGAGTACGCCAAGGCCGGCAACGACATCGTGATCGCCCACGGCACCCAGTTCGGAGGCTCGTTGGCTGAGATCGCCCCCGACTTCCCCAACACCACCTTCCTCTGGGGCACATCCACCGACACCCAGGGCCTGCCGAACGTGTTCGCCTACGCACCCAATGCAGCCGAAGGTGGCTACGTCAACGGAGTGATCGCCGCCGGCATTTCCGACAGCGGCACCATCGGCGTCGTCGGACCGATCGAGGCCGGCGATGCGGTCACCTACATCAACGGCTTCAAGAAGGGCGCCATGGACATGGGGGCGATCGACGTGCCGATCACCTACACC
>CAZDYO010000240.1:0-4757 GCA_964509555.1 uncultured Acidimicrobiales bacterium | reverse complement strand
TGGCGATCATGCCCAGACGACTCTGCGACAGCGGCTTGGGCACCGGGGTCCATGGCGGGGTACCGGGGTTGGTGGCCCATGCGTAGGGCTCATAGCCGAGCGATTCGTATTGGGCGCGGGTGCGGTCGATGTAGCGGATCGGATCAGATTCCTGTTCGGACACGAGGCCTCCAGCGACCCTCGGTACGATAGTCGGATCAAAGCCCGGCTTCGATGCCGCGGTCGGCGGGTTCGCTCCGGAAGACGACCCCTTGAAGGCGACATGGACTCATCAACGGTCTACGAATTGATCGGCTACATGGCCTCGACGCTGGTCGTGGTGTCGATCACCCAGAAGTCGATCCTTCGGCTCAGGCTGATCGGCTTGATGGGATCGGTCACTTTCCTCACCTACGGCATTCTCATCGGGGCGTTCCCCATCGTGGCCGTGAATTTCGCGGCGGCCACGGTCCACATCTGGTTCCTGCGCAAGCTCATCTTCCACAAGGCCGAGGTGTTCTCGATCCTTCATGTGAGCGCCGAGTCGCGATACCTGAGGAACTTCCTCGATTTCTACAACGACGACATCACCAGCCATTTCCATCCGGGGTTCGTCTACGAACCGAGGCCTGACCAGATCACCGCCTTCGTGCTCCGCGACGTGGTGCCGGCCGGACTGTTCATCGGCCGGCGACACGGCGACGGATCGGTTGAGGTCATCGTCGACTACGCCATTCCGCAATACCGCGATTTCAAGATGGCGCCGTTTCTCTATTCCGACGACTCCGGGCTGTTCACCGACCGGCGCTGCACCAATCTGTGGGCCGACGTGGGAAGCGAGGTGCAGGCCGACTATCTCACCCGCGTGGGTTTCAAGCCGGCCGCCTCCGACAGCGCACCTCACCGCTACGAGTTCGAGCTCGAATCGTCGACCGACAAGGCCAATTCGTAGACCCTGCGTCTGCCAACTCCGAGAGCCGATGCCACCGACGCCACCGCGTCGCGTCGGCTGGCACCCGAGTGGAGCTCGCGGCCCACGGCCCTGATGATGTCGCTGTCGGTTGCGACCGCTCTGGGCTGGCATCCCGACACGACGATCACGACCTCGCCCCTCACTCCGGTGTCGGCCCATTCGGCAAGCTCGGCGAGCGAGCCGCGCACCATCTCTTCGTGGAGTTTGGTGAGCTCGCGGGCCACCACGGCCGGCCGCTCGGGGCCGCACGCGTCAGCCAGGTCCTTGAGAGTCGCTGCGGTGCGGTTGGGTGACTCGTAGATGATCGAGGTACGCGGCTGCGAGGCGATCTCGGCCAGCTGATCGCGGCGGCCACCGCCCTTGCGATCGAGGAAACCCTCGAAGACGAACCTGGAGGTGGCGAGACCGCTGGCCACGAGCGCGGCCAGTGCAGCCGACGGTCCCGGCACGGTGGTGACATCGAAACCGGCCTCGATCACCAGTTGCACGAGCCGTTGCCCCGGATCGGAGACACCCGGGGTTCCGGCGTCGGAAACCAGGGCCACCCGTTGCCCGGACTCGAGCAACGAGATCACCCTGGGGGCCACATCATTCTCGGTGTGATCGTCGGTTCTCATCATCTTGGCGCTGATGCCAAGGTGCGAAAGCAACCGTCCGGTGCGGCGGGTGTCCTCGCAACACACTAGGTCGGCTCTCTCGAGTTCTTCGATGGCTCGCGCCGAGATGTCGCCCAGATTGCCTATCGGTGTTGCCACGAGCACCAGTGCGGCGCTCAACCCCGAATCTCCAGCTGGACTCCGGGCTCGATCCCCCAGCGGTGGAGCATTCCGGCCTCGGCCTCGATGACCTTGCGGGCACGGGGGTGGTACCGGCCCAGTCGGCCGGGCTTCATGGTGGTGACCGACAGCACCACCAGATCGTTGTCGAGGTGGGCCACGTCGATGGGGAACTTCATGCCGATGGTGTGGACGGATCGGGCCGGATCCAGCAAGAGAGCGCCCTCGATGCCGTCACGCCCGATCAGGCCGCGGCGGCGGCTGGTGTGGGTGTCGGCTATCTCCAAGGAGGCGACAACATGGTCGCCGGCCACGAGCCACGGCATGTTCTGAATCTATTGGATCGCCACCCGCTTGGGTTGGCATCCTCGGCACTGTCCCGGATGGTCGGTTCAGACCGCCACCGGCTCGGGCACGGCCGCGAGTCTCTCGGCCCGGCGCGAGGCCATTCTTCGCCCTACCTTGCCAATGCGGTCGATTCGCTTGATGAGCCGACGTCGGGCCTCCTCGGCTTCGGGGCTGAGGCCCTCGAGCTTCTCCACGGCCCAGTCGCGAACGATCACCGGCTGGAGGATCTGATCGTGGTGGATGGCGATGTCGTAGATTCCGGAATCGGCGATGGCCTTGGAGTGGGCGGCGAACCCCGGGATGGCGGTGCCGGGCATGGCGAAACCGGCAACCTGGCGTTCGATGGCGATGACGGCCCTCGACGGATCAACCTCGATCACTGCCGACATGGCGTCGCGGTAGAAAAGGAAGTGGAGGTTCTCGTCGGCGGCCACCCGTCGCATGATGGCCTTGCCGGCGGGATCGGACAGGTGGGATCCGGTGTTGAAGTGGGAGATGCGGGTGGCCAGCTCCTGAAGGGTGACGTAGGCAAGTCCGTCGGCGACGGTCTCGGGCTCGGGCACCGCGCCGCTCGACATCTGCACCATGCGTCCCCGCTCGAGTTCAACGGGATCGATGGCTCGGCTGGCCTGTAGGTACTGGTTGAGCACCATGCCGTGGCGGCCTTCTTCGGCTGTCCAGCGGCGGACCCATTCACCCCACGCACCATCGCGGCCGAACATCCGCTCAATGTCGCGGAAGTAATAGGGCAGGTTGTCCTCAGTGAGCGTGTTGACGAACAGTGCGCTGCGCACCGCTTCCGGAACACCGGCTTCGCGGGGGTTCCACTCGTAGTCGTCGTCGTAGTCGGCGCTTCGCGACCAGGGCACCAGTTTGTGGGGGAACCATTCCTTGGTGGTGGCGAGGTGGCGTTCGAGCAGCTTCTCACCGGTCTCGGCGAGCGCTTCGAGGAGCGGAATGTCGGAAGGGTGCGGCATGGGACAGCAGCCTACCTGCTGGTCGGCAGGCTGCCTACCTACCGGCAGGTAGGCAGTCGGGTGGTCGGGTCAGACGTTGAAGCGGAACTCCATCACGTCGCCGTCCTGTGCGATGTAATCCTTACCCTCCGAACGGACCTTGCCCACCTCGCGGGCCGCGGCCCACGACCCGGCCTCGAGCAGTTCGTCCCACTGAATTGTCTCGGCACGGATGAACCCCCGCTGGAAATCGGTGTGGATCACCCCGGCGCACTCCGGGGCCGTGGACCCGGCCCGGAAGGTCCAGGCCCTGCTCTCCTTCTCGCCGGTGGTGAGGAAGGTGCGCAACCCCAGCTTGTGGTAGGCGCTCTTGAGGAACTTCGGCACCGCGCCGTCGCCCAACCCCAGCGCCTCCAACATCTCGGCGCGTTCGTCCTCATCGAGCTGCGCGGCCTCGGCCTCGAGCTGCACACACAGCGGGATCACCTCGGCACCCTTGAGTTCCTCGACCACCGGGGCAGCCACCTCATCCTCGGATCCGATCTGATCCTCCCCGATGTTGAGCACCGCCAACACCGGTTTGTTGGTCAGAAGAAAATACTCCTTCAGCGAAGCCCGCTCCTCGTCATTGAGATCGGCGCGGTAGAGGGGCGTGCCCTCGCCCAGGCTGTCGACCACCCTCGCCAGCAGATCAACCGTGCGCCGCAGCGACGAATCGCCCTTCATGGCCCGGGTCAGCTTGTCGAGCTGACGTTCGGCGGTGGCCAGGTCGGCCAGCGCCAGCTCGATCTCCACCACCCGAAGATGTTCGAGGGGTTCGGTCGAACCCGGCACGCCGTCGTCGAAGGCCCGCAACACGAACACGATGGCGTCGACCTCGCGAATGTGGGAAAGGAACGCATTGCCCAGCCCCTCGCCGTGGCTCGCCCCCTCGACCAGACCGCCGATGTCGGTGAACTGAACGGACGCGTGCACCACGTTGCGGCTCTTGCTCATGACCGCCAACCGGTCGAGACGATCGTCGGGCACCTTGGCCACACCGACGTTGGGGTCGGTGGTGGCGAAGGCATACGGCGCGGCGTGGGCCCCACCTCCGGCAAGTGCATTGTAGAGCGAGCTCTTGCCGGCATTCGGCAAACCGACAAATCCGAAACGCTCCATGATTCTCCCGGGCGATCGTGGACCACGGAAGGCTAGCGGCGCGGATATCGTGGCCGACGTGACGGATACAGCCATCAACGCAAAAGATGCCCCCGTCGCCTCAGACAACATTGGCGCAAGCAATGTCGAGGCCGACGGCGAGGCCAAAGCCGAGCGAACCTTCTCGATCTCGATCGCCATCTCTGCGACTCGATGCACGCTCACCTATGTGCTTATCCCGTGGATCTTCCCGTTTCTCGGCAGGACCACCGGCGTCGGCCCGCTGGTCGGCATCATCATCGGCTTGGCCGCCATCGTGGCCAACGTGTTCAGCATTCGCCGGTTCCATCGTGCCGATCATCGTTGGAAGTGGCAGATGACGGTCATCAACTCGTTGGTGATCGCGCTGGTCAGCTACCTGGTGGTAGTCGACTTCATCGACCTGTTGGGATAGCCAACCGGCCATGCGTGTGGGGCCCGGCCCGGATTCCCGCTAGCCTTCCCGACCATGTCGAAGCGCACCAAGAAGGCGAGGGCCAACGCCCGACGCAAGAAGGCCAACCACGGACGCAAGCCGAATCTCGG
>CAZDYO010000239.1:0-4767 GCA_964509555.1 uncultured Acidimicrobiales bacterium | reverse complement strand
TCGATGACCGTGGTCGGCGACATCGCCCAGGCCACCGGTGCATGGGCCAACTCCGACTGGAGCCAGATCCTGTCGGCGCTTCCGCAGCGCCATCCGACGCAACGCCGCGAACTCACCGTCGGATACCGCATACCCGAGAGGACCATGGAGCTGGCCAGTCGGGTGCTGCCCCATGCCGCCCCGGGGTTGCAGCCCCCCAAAGCCGTCCGGGCCGGGGGCGACCCGGCTCGTGTCGTCGCTGCCACCGCGGGGATCGGGCCTGAGGTCGCCATCGCCGTGGTCGACGAGATCTCCGAGGTTGGCGAGGGAAACGTTTCCGTGATCGTCCCCGATTCCCTGGTCGACACCGTGGGAGAGGCGCTGACAGAGGCAGGCGTGGCGTTCGGGGGCGCCAGCCGACACGGGCTGGACCAGCAGGTAACGGTGGTGCCGGTGAGGTTGGTCAAGGGGCTCGAAGTCGACTCGGCGATCGTCGTCGAGCCTGGTCGAATAATCCGCGAGGAGCGCCAAGGGGTGCGTTCTCTCTATGTGGCTCTCACCCGGGCCACGAAACGGGTCACTGTGCTCCACGCCGAACCGCTGCCCCGGATTCTGGTCGAGCCCGGCAGCGCGGATCGGTCGTGACCGACAAGGCACTCCTTCCGGGCCCCGACGAGGCCGTGAGGTGTGCCACCCATTCCCGCCACATCGGGCTCGATCCCGGTGGCACTGCGCTGTGGGCCGACGAATTGATCGTGGCCGATGTCGCCCTTCCGTGGCCAAAGCCGGTTTGGCGCAAGCCCGGGTTCGAACGGGTCGCACCGCTGGCCGCCGAGGCCGGCCGACGGGTTCGGGTGTTGGCAGCGGTCCCGGAGAGCGACGATCCGCGGGAGGCGGTCGTGTCGGTTCATCGCCGCCCGGCCGATTCGGCAGCATTACTCGCCGATCGGCATCTGGTCGACCGGGACCACGTCGCCGATCTCGTGTGTCGGTTGCTCGAACACGGGCCGCGATCATCTCCCGCCACCATGGTCGAGACCGGGGCGTCCCCACGCGAACTGCTGGTGTGCACACAGGGAAGTCACGACATCTGCTGCGGCACTCGTGGCACCACGTTCGCCGCTGCCATCCGTTCGGCGGCACCCACACTCGCTGTCCGACGTGTGAGCCACACCGGCGGGCACAGATTCGCCCCAACGGTCATGAGCCTCCCCGATGGACGCATGTGGGGCCTGATGGACGTCGACACGATGCTGACAATTCTCGACAGGTCGGTCTCCCCGGCGCAGGTGGCGGGGTTGTGTCGTGGCTTCACCGGGGTGGAGCCCGGCCCGTCACAGGTGGCCGAGCGAGCCGTGATGGCTGCGGTCGACGACTGGAGTTTCGACCTCACACCAAGAAGCGTCGAGATTGCCGGCGGCGCCGAGTCCGAACTGGTGTGTCTGGTCTCCGCCGGTGAATCGGCCTGGATGGTCGAGGTGCATCCGGGACGCGACGTGCCGGTGATCGCCTGTGGTGTGGAGGGAGGGCTGCCGGCCAAGCCCGGTCGCGAATGGATGGTGGCGAGGATCGATTCGATCCAATAGCCGACTCAGTCGGCGCTCACCATGATGCGGGTGCTGGCGAACTGATTGACAGTCGATTGGTGGTGGCCCATGACAACGGTGGAGCCCCCGTCGGGGCTCACTTCCTTGAGCGTGCCCTTGAATCCCGGGGTGATCGAGGACTCCTCCAGGAAGTCGAGCATCCCGGGCGAGAACTCCAGGGCCTCGGGGATGCGGATGACCGTGAAGGTCTGGCCCGGAGCGAGGCTGTTGAGGCTGACCAGATCAGGCTCGACGTAGCCCGATCCTGGGATCGGGTTGCCATGGGGGCATGTCTTGGGGTCGCCGAGCTTGGAGACCATGGCCTTCTCGACCTCGGGGGAGATCACGTGTTCCCACTTGCCGGCTTCCTGGTGGGCCGACGCCCAGGACAGCCCGAGCATGTCGGTGAGAAACCGTTCGGCGATGCGGTGGCGACGCACGACGGTTTCCGCCAGCCTGACACCATCAGCGGTGAGCGTGATGCGCGGGGAGGTGGTGAGAAGGCCCGACGCCTCCATGCGCTTCACCATCTCGGAAACGGCGGGCCGGGAGACATCGAGTCGCTCGGCGATGCGGGCCTGAATGACGTTGACGTCGTCCTCGGTGAGTTCGAAGATGGTCTCGCAGTATTCCTCGAATGCTGGATGCCACACCGGAGACCGATACTCAGTCATGCGTGGAGTCTACGGGGCCGAGCAGCCACGCCCGATGGCGAGGCGCTGCGTGTTAAGTTTCACAATCACGGAGGTGGTCGATGATCGAGACCCAGCATCATCTTGAGCACACGCGCACGAGTCGCGAAAACGGAATGATCGTCGGCGGAGTGGTGGCCGCGGTCGTGGCGGCCGCGTTGACCGGCGACGGCACCGAGAACGGTCCGGTGCTGTGTCCGTTCAGGCGCTGCACCGGTGCGTACTGCCCGGGATGCGGTGGCACCCGGGCCGTGGGCCGGTTACTGCGTGGGGATCTCGTCGGGGCGTGGCACCAGCATCCCTACGTGGTTCTGTTGGCGGTTCAGTCCGTCATCCTGGGCGGAGCCTGGTTCACCAATGCCGGGCAACGCATGGTCCGGCGCGTGTGGTTTCCGGTGCTGATTCTCAACGTGGCCGCGATGATCGCCATCTGGATGTTCAGGCTCGCCATCGGCGACATCCCGGGAATCTGAGAGGCGGTCCGAGCAAGACATGTCGAACACCCCTCCCGGGTGGTATCCAGATCCGGAACCCGGCATTGGAGAGCGCTGGTGGGATGGGTCAAAGTGGACCAACCAGACCAGAAACGGACCAGCTGCGGTCCCGCCGCCACCTCCGCCCGGAGGTTGGGCCCGGCCGGTCGGGTCCTATTCTCGCAAGAGCAACGCCGGCCTCTCCCTTGGGTTGTCGATCGCCGGGATCCTCTGCTGTGGCCCGTTGTCGATTGCCGGTCTGATCATGGGTCGCTCCGAAATGAAAGCCATCGATCAAGGTCTCACCGCGCCGGCAAGTCGGGGAACGGCCAAAGCGGCTTTCATCGTCGGGATCATCGGCACGTCCATCATGGTGGTCGCGATAGTCGCATACGTGGTGTTGGTCGGCTTGTTCGCATCGTCGGGCAACTACTAGTACTTGTCGCAGATCAGTTTTTTCCGAAGGCCCGGGAGCGCGTGTGATGGACGGTGCAACAGTCGTGGTGGTCGGTGGTGGAGGTGGGGTCGGTTCGGTGGCCGCCCGGGCTCTGGCCCAGACCGATGACGCCGATGCCGTGGTGGTTGCCGATCTTGACCCGTCGGCCGCCGGGGCCGTGGTGTCGGAGATCGGCGACAGCCGGTTTCGCGCGGCGGGGGTCGACATAGGCGACCCGGATGCCCTGGGGGAGATGATCAGGGACGCCGCCGTGGTTCTCAACTGTGCGGGACCGTTCTACCGTTTCGGTCCCCCCACACTGGAGGCTTCAATTCGTGCCGGCGTCGACTATGTCGACATCTGCGACGATCTCGACGCCACCCGGACTCTGCTGGCCCTCGGCGCCGAAGCCGAGTCGGCCGGCACAACGGCTCTGGTGGGAATGGGGAACTCACCGGGTCTGGCAAACCTGTTCGTGAAGCTCTGCGCCGAGTTGTTCTTCGACGAGATCCACTCTGCCGAGATCATCCACATACACGGTGGCGAACCCGACGAGGGCGCCGGGGTTCTCAAACACCGCATCCACGCGATGACAAACGACGTGCCCGTCTTCGTGGATGGAGAGATGCACAGCGTCCGAATGCTGGAGGAGTCGGGCGCGCCGTTCATCCGCACGGTCGACTTCCCCGATGTGGGGTCATCGAAGGTTTTTCCGTATCCACATCCCGAGACCATCACCTTGCCGGTGGCCTTCCCGACACTTCGGCGGGCCACGAATCTCGGCGTTGTGTTTCCGTTCCCCTACTTCGAACTGACCCAGGATCTGGTGCGCGCCGGCATGGCGTCCGAGGAGTCCGTTCCGGTGGGAGACACTCGAGTGGCACCCATCGACATGATGGTGTCGGTGCTGCGCTCACGGCGACCCGCCATGCTGGCCAATGCCGGGATCTCCGGCCCGGCCGGTTGTTTGATGGTGGTTGTTTCGGGCGTGATTGATGGCGAGGCCAATCGGTACGAGATCTCGCTGTCGTCGGGGTCTGCCGGAGCCGGGGAGGGAACCGGAATTCCTGCCGCGCTCGGTGCGATCCTGATGCTGCGGGGAGCGCTGGAGTGCGGCCCCGGGGTGCACCCGCCGGAGGTCGCGGTGCCGGTGGCGGAGCTCCTCGAGTTGGCGCCGATGGTGGCGTCCGGCGTCGGGGTTTCCGGCGACGGTCTTCCCCTCACGGTTCGACATTTCGGCCCATCGGGCGAATGTGAGGAGATTCCGTTCTCATTGGGAGGGTCACAGTGAGCACCGCAGCCGATTCCTCGGATGAGGTCGTTTTCACGATCGATCTCGGTACCGGTGGTCCGAAGGTGGCGCTGGTATCGCTCGATGGCCGGGTGCTCGATCACGAGCATCGTCGGGTGGAGCTGACAGTGGTCACAGGCGGCGGTGCCATCGAGGATCCCCGGGAGTGGTGGTCGGCAGTCGAGGAGTCCGCGGGTGTCATTGCTGCCCGGTCCTCGGTCGACCCGGGTCGGATCGTCGCCGTGGCCTGCACCGGGCAGTGGGGGTCTACGATTCCGGTCGACGCTCATGGCGAGCCGTGCGGGCCGTG
>CAZDYO010000238.1:0-4785 GCA_964509555.1 uncultured Acidimicrobiales bacterium | reverse complement strand
GCAACGTGATCGAGCCCGGTGTGGTCTGGGGTCCGGGTCAGAAAATGGACGGCGGCAGCAGCGGCGCCCGACGGTGCCTTGACGCCGTCAAGCCCGCTTGGTACGCCGCCGTCGCCGCCGGCGTACCGGTCGGCATGGGCCTCGGCCTCAAGAACTCCGGCCTCGGCAACGGTGCCAACGAAGTGTCGATCTCAACCGTGCGGTTCATGGCCGACGGCCTCATCGAGATCCGTCATTGCTGGACCGAGATGGGCCAGGGCGTCCACACCGTGGCCCGTCAGGTGGCGATCGAGGAGTTCGGAAAGGCCGGGCTCGACATCGACCCCGATCGAATCCGCGTGTTGGTCGACACCACCCGGGAGCTCGGCGCCGGCCAGACCACCGGGTCGCGGGGCACGCTCATGTGTTCCGGGTCGGTCTCCGACGCATGCCGGGCCGCCATCGCCGGGGGATGCGAGATCGGCGTCGAGTACGAGGGCCGATACGTGGTCGACTGGACCACCGTGCTTGGCGACGGCAACCCCGAACCGATCATCCACTCCACCTTCGGTTACGCCGCCCAACTCGTGGAGCTTGATCCCGAGTCGGGTGCCGTGAGTCGGGTTGTCGCGGCCCACGATGTGGGCCGGGCCATCAACCCGCTGCTGTGCGAGGGCCAGATCGAGGGCGCGGTCCACATGGGTCTCGGCTATGCGCTGTCGGAGGGCTTCCCGTGCGACACCGATGGCCGACCACTCAACGACACCCTCCGAAGCCTCGACATCATTCGCCCGAAGGACATGCCCGACGTCGAGGTGATCCTGATCGAGGAGCCCCAACCCAACTCGCCCTATGGGGTGAAGGGCGTCGGCGAGATCGGCCTCGTTCCCACCGCCGGAGCCGTGGCGGCGGCGATGCATGCCCACGACGGCGAGTGGCGCAACGAGTTGCCGATGGTCAACACCACCAACCGCGAACACGAGGCCTCCTGGACATGAACTCCGGCAGTCCCGGCGGCTCAGCCAACCGGATGACCACGCCCGGGATGGTTTGCGCCCATCATCACCTCTACTCGGCATTGGCCCGGGGCATGCCCGCCCCTCCCCACACGCCCACCGGTTTCGTCGACGTACTGGAGATGATTTGGTGGCGTCTCGATCGCTGCCTTGATCTCGACATCATCGAGTGGTCGGCCAAGCTCGGTGCGCTCGAAGCACTCGAGCACGGCTGCACTGCGATCATCGATCATCACGAATCGCCCAACGCCATCGAAGGTTCGCTGTCGGTGATCGCCGATGCGTGCGCCGAGGTCGGAGTGCGGGTCTCGTGCGCCTACGGGGTCACCGACCGCCACGGCCCCGACGGCGCTGCGGCCGGCCTGGCCGAGAACGACCGTTTCCTGTCCGCCGGCGGACGCGGCTATGTCGGTGTCCACGCCGCATTCACCTGTTCCGACGACACCCTCGCCGGTGCTGCCGAGCTGGCCACCAGACACGGCGTGGGCGTCCACATCCATGTGGCCGAGGGTCAGGTCGACGGCCAGCCCGAGGAGTGGCGGCGGTTGCTGCCGTTGTCGCAACCCGACTGGTTGCTGGTTCACGGGGTTCATCTCCCTGACGACCACGGCCTGCAGGGCACGTTGATTCACAACCCACGTTCCAACATGAACAACTCGGTGGGCTACGCCCGCCCCACGAGGTTCGCCAACAAGGTCGGTCTCGGCACCGACGGCATCGGCGCCGACATGCTCGAAGAGTTCAGGCTGGCCTATGTGGCCGCCCGAGCCGCCGATGTAACAGTGTCGCCCGACCTGGCGTGGGGTTGGCTGTCCAACAATTGGCGACTGTTCCCCGAGGCCCGCAACGACCAGGTCACATGGGCTGCGGCCTCAGACAATCCATGGTGGCTGGCGTTCTCTCCCGGTGTGGCCGCGGTCGACGTGCGGATCGACGGAGAGACGCTCCTCGAAAGCGGCAGAGCCACCAGAGTCGATGCCGAGGAGATCAGAGCCAAAGCCGGCGAAGCCGCCCAGCGCCTGTTCGCCCGCCTCGACGCCCTCGAGTGATGCCACGAGGGATCTCGCGATTGAGTCACCCGGTTTCGCTGCTGATCGCGATGCTTGTTCTCATCACATGGGTTGTGTTCGCCACGTTGTCCACCGCCATGCTCATCAGAGTGTGGCCCAGCCCGTTCGGCACCGGGCTCTCGCTCGCATTCTTGTTTCTGGCGTTCGGCAGCCGGCCCCGGTTCCCAACCCGACCGGTAGGTGAGCCGATCAAGCGGACGGATGCGCCCGAACTTTTTCGCCTCGTGGATGAGATCGCCGCGCATCTCCAGTCCCCGCCCATCAACACGATCCTGTTTGATGGACAGACGAACGCTTGGACTGCACGCTTCGGCTTTCGTCGCACATTGACAATTGGCATCGGTTTCCCGCTCTGGGAGGCACTGTCCCCTGCTGAACGGGTCGCGACGCTGGCCCATGAGGTGTCCCACAATGTGAACGGGGATCTGCGCCGCGGGTTCATCGTCGGCAACTCGCTCCTGACGCTCGCCACCTGGGTGACCATTTTGCGACCCGCCCCCACCGATGACGTTGGCGCGTATGGGGCGTATCTCAGCCTCGCGAGAATTCTTCAGTGGATCCTCGTGTCACCTGTCATTGGCGTGAGTTATCTCCTGCGACGGGTGACCCTCGCCAGCAGCCGACACGCCGAGTTCGAATCCGACCGCCTCGGCGCCACGATTGCCGGGACCGACGCGATCCTGGGTGCCCTGGACAAGCTCATTTTCGCTTCCGCTATGGACCGCGCAGTCGTCGCATCGGTCCGAACGGGCGATGATCTGTGGGACGGGATACGTGTGAGGCTCAACGAAATCCCCGAGCTTGATCGATCAGCCATCCGCGAGGAGGCCCGGAAGGTCTTGTCCAGAGCCGACGACACTCACCCGCCAACCCATCTCCGGATCAACGCTCTGCGAGACCTGCCCCGGTCGCCACCCAGGATCCAACTCGACCCGAATTGGAACGACCTGATCGACCGAGAACTCGATCCGGTGAGGGTCATGGTCGAACGTCGTATTCGCAACCCGGTCGACTGAGGCGCAAGGGCAGACCCTCCGGGGTGGCCGAATTGTGGCGCCGCGCCGCTCAGCCGGCCGACCGGTTGACGGTCCAACTCCTCACCAGGTCGCGGAGTCCGTCGACCATCTCGGTCGACGACGGGTCGTGGTGATGAAGGAGATTCACGCCCACGATCGATGCGACCAGGGTGGCGCCGCGGGCCGCATTGAGACCGGGGTCGGTGTGGTCGACTCGGTTCGATCGTTCGATTGTCCGGGCCACTCCGGCTCGC
Organism: uncultured Acidimicrobiales bacterium; assembly: GCA_964509555.1. Lineage (GTDB taxonomy): Bacteria > Actinomycetota > Acidimicrobiia > Acidimicrobiales > Aldehydirespiratoraceae > SZUA-87. The sequence continues at coordinate 1,450 of CAZDYO010000238.1, read as the reverse complement.
AACAGGTCGAGATAGGCATCAGTGGGCTCGTCGTTGCCCGGTCGGCACAAGTCGTTGGTGACCAGGCACCCGGTTGGGGTGGCGTTGTCGGCCTGCATCGCCTGCAGGCGGTCGAGGAATTCGACCAGGTCGGCGATGCCCTCCGTGCCGTCGGTGAGCGGAGCGAACAGCTCGGCACGACCCCGGTCGAGGTAACTCTCCATCACCAGGTCGTAGAGACCGCTCTTGCCTCCGAAGCTGTTGTAGATCGAGGAGCGGTCCAGGCCGGTCGCGTTCTCGAGAGCAGAGAGGGTGGTGGCCTCGTAGCCATCACGCCAGAAGGCGACCATCGCCTTGGCGATCACCTCATCGCGGTCGTATTCGGGAGGACGTCCGGCAGCCCTCGCAATCTTCTGCACCATGCAGTGCATAATAGCGGAATCCAGTTGTACACTCACCCGTGCAATATTTCGGTGTGATCGACGCACCGTGGAGAGCGATGGAGACAACCCACATGGCAACACTTCTGGTCACAGCCACACCGGCCGAAGGACAGGGTGAGGCCATGGGGCGTTACCTCCAGGGCGTCATGCCCCTGTTGATGGGTGCCGGCGGTCAGCTCGTGAAGCGGGTCCGGGTCGCCAACACGATCAGCGGGGATCGCGCCACCGGCATGGCGCTGGTCATGGATTTCGACTCCGTCGACACGATCACCGACCTGTTTTCCGGCGACGCCTACCAGGCTCTGATCGCCGATCGCGACCTCGGTTTCTCCGACATCGAAATCCTCGCCACCGAAGACATCCACTGACCACGCGTCTTTCCCAACCAGATTCACAGGAGCACACCATGCGTTCGATCACCGTAAACAGAGAAGTTTCGGCCCCACCGAAGGCCATATGGGACGTGCTGGCGGACTTCCCGAACATCGCCGACTGGAACGGCGGCGTCAAGAAGTCGCGTGCAACCAGCGACCTCACCGAAGGCGTGGGCGCCACCCGCCACTGCGACCTCAAACCGGCCGGCACCCTCGAGGAAACCATCGCCGAGTGGGAACCCGAAAAGAAGATGGTGGTCAACATCGACTCCGCCACCAAGCTTCCGATTCGCCGCGGTGTCGCCACATTCGAACTCGCCGGCACTGACAACCAACGAACCGAAGTGCGTGTCGGATACGAGTACCTGCCGAAGTGGAATCTCCTCGACAGGATCATCGGCAACTCTCTCGACAAGCAACTGGCCAAGGGATTCACCGGTTTTCTCGAAGACCTCGAAACCGCCGCCAAGGCCCAGGCAGAGTGATCCTGATTGCCGATCAGCTTCTGATGTAGTGCAGTTCGCAGAAGCGCTCACGAAGGTGCGCGGTACGGGCCAACATTGCCTCCCGACCCGAGCCGTCCGGGTCCGGGGCGGCGCTGAGAGCGTCGGCGATGATTCCGGCCAGTTCGGGCATCTCCGCGGCGGTCATCCC
>CAZDYO010000237.1:0-4791 GCA_964509555.1 uncultured Acidimicrobiales bacterium | reverse complement strand
GACGGCGGCACCGACGACCGGCACCGCCCAATCCTCGACAACGATGCCTACGGAGCGCCCGAACCGCTCACCGCAGTCGCTCAATCGTCGGTGTTGTCGGCCATGGCCAACGCCCCGACCGCATTACAGATCGACCTCCAGAGCATCACCCTCGGCGGCGAGATCCCGCTGGCCCTGGCCACCTCCGACCCTTGGCGTCTCGACGCGCTGATCGAGCTGATTCAGAAGATTCCCGAGCGACCGGCCGAGTCCAAGCTTCCGCCCCCTGTCCGGCCGGCCGAGGCCGACACCGCCGATCCGGTCGGCGACGACTCGTCCGATGCCGAACCCGACGACGAGAATTCAGTAACGGACAGTTCGGCCACAGCGGATGTTGCAGCCAACGAGCCCACCGGCACCACCACCGGCAACCTCCAGGATCCCAACGCCGGCGCCGGCGACGTAGCCACCGCGCTGGCACGGCTGCGATTCGCCCGCCGGCAGGCCGAGCAATCGTTCCTACACGGCGTCGGTGCCGCGATCCTGCAATCGCTCGACCGGGCCACGCAGGGACTCGTCCAGAAACTCGACAGCCTCTCCTCCGAACAAGACCAGTCGACATGGACCGACAAGCCAGAGCGCCGTGTGAAGTTCCGCCTCAAGCTGATCTTCGCGTTGCTATTCATAGGCATCACCGCAGCTGTCGTGGGCGGAGTCCTCGGTGTGTTTTCCGCGATCGTGCTCGGTGCGATCATCGCCGGCATCGTCTCCTTCTCGGCCACCGCCATGATTTTTGCGGCGGTGCGATACCAGCGCGATGTGTTCAGACGAGAGCACATGATTCGGCGCCGCCAACAACTGTTCGACGCCGTCCGGTCCGACTGGAAAGACATCCACCGCTTCAACACCCTCTACCGGCAGTTCCGGCAGTGGTCGGCCATCATGGCCGCCGAAATCCACCGTCCGGTCGGCAGGCCCGGCGAGATAGTGGTGTTCGGTGCCCAGCAGACCAAGCCACGCTGGCTGCTCACCGCCCGCAGCATGGCGGTCGAGTCTGGCGAGGTGGAACGCATCCGCAGGGCGACCTTTCAGCGCGGATGGCGCAACATCGCATTCGCCGAAACCATGCGCACCGTTCTCGAAGCGTTCACCGTCAACAACGGCCTCAGCGACACACCGGAACCAGAGATGGATGTGCGCGACAGATACGGATCGCGGCGCCACATCGTCGGAGAGTTCGCCCGAACCGACACCGCAGCCACCATCAAGCGGCGCTTGCTCGAAAGCCGCGTCGGCGAACATCTCGTGCGACCCGGAGGCGGGCTCGTCAACCCCGACGAGATCACTGAGGTGGTCGGCCGATACCACACCACCTTCGACTCGCTCGGTGGGTTCTTCGGTCTCGACGAGCGCGACCACTTCGCGGCCTACGTGTTTGCCGGAACGAGCGGACTCGACCGCACCGACCACGACAACCCTCGTGATCTTGAAGACAGCACGCTTTCCGTGCCGGCAGCTGTTCGCATGAACACCACCGATCCCGACTCTGTGACCTCCACAGTCGCATCGTTAAGAAACTGGCCGCGACTCACGGCGGTTCGCATGGACTCCTCCCACCGAATGGCCTTCAACCCGGTCGTGATCGATCTGACCAGCAGTGAACATGCATCGGAGGCGGGCCGACCGGCCGACATTGAGTCGGCGACCAAAGACGGAAGCAACGAGGATGTCGCATGGTGATTCAGACCCGAACCCCACCCGACGGCGTGCCCACAATCGGCGCGATCGCTGTCTTCTTCGGCTTCCCGGAGGGCAGCGAACAAGACGCGTCGATGGAGCAGATCGAAATCGGCGGACTCGTCCCGGTCGTCGACTACCTCACCAACTCCGGCTTCGAGGTCGTCACCAAACGCCGAGCGGTCGCCGCAGATTTCGTCGACTGGGTCAGCGGCCGTAGAACCCTCTCAGCGGTCGATCCGGTGGCGGTCATGTGGAGCGCCCACGGCAGCAACGACGGATCGCTCCAAACCGCCGACGGTGAGCCCCTCCGCCCGACCGATCTGGCCAGGGTCACGGTGGCCGACACTCTCAGATTTGCACTGTTCAGTTCATGCCACACCGGCGTCCACGCGTCGAAATGGCACGAAGCGCTCGACGGCCGACCAACCATCGTCGGGTGGGACGGCCTCGCCAGGTTCATCGACGTGGTCGAGTTCTACGCTGATGGCGACTCGCAGGGTCAACAGCTACAGCGGATCTTCCGCACCTATCTGCTCAACCCGGCGCTCGACAGTGTGTCGGCCGCCTGACCGGCTGACGGTCCGGCCGGCCCGCCGCTCACCCCAAATTGGCGTAGAAGGTGGCGAGCGCCCGGTCGGCGGCCTCGAGATCTGCTGAGGTCACAGCCAGGATCTCCACCCGCACCAGGAAGTTGCCTCCGGTGATCGGTATGGCCGCAAGCACGATCGTGCCCGATCCCAGACCGCCGCAATTGTCCCAGAACTGGGTCGTGCCCTGGTAGACACCGTCGTCGTAGTCGGCTCGTCCGCCGTCGGTGCACACACTCGAATAGTCGATCTCGTCGAGCGTCGGGCCAATGTCGGCCGCGCCGAGCCCGACGGCGGCCTCGACCTTGATGCCGGGGGATTCCCAGCCGGTGGCGAACGCCTGCAGGTCTGGCGCCGCCCAGATGCTCGGCCCGAACGTGTCGTTGTAGATGCCGTCGGTATCGGACCACTCGACCGGCACATCGACCGAGATCTGACCGGAGTCGTCGGAAACGCTCACATAGTCGGTGTAGCTCGCAGCGGATCCACCGGTGCCCTGGCCGACATCACCCTGGAAGTCGCTGGCGAAGCTGCTCACCACCTCGAGTGGGTTGCCGTTGATCTGACCGTGAAGTGTCTCGCTGGTGTCGAATCGCAGTATGTCGACCGTGAGGGTGGCGTCGGCACCGTGGGTGCGGAGAACGTCGCAATAGTCGTTCATCGTTCCGTCGGTGCCGATGTCGATGCCCTCGATTGTGGTGATGATGTCGCCTGGCTTCACACCTGCCTTGTCGGCCGGCGACCCACTGGCCACGCTCGAGACCCAGACACCGCTGACCGTTGAATCGTTCACCGCTTCGCCGTTGATGCCAAGCGAGAGGACATTTTCGCCGGACGACAGGGTGTCTATGGTGTTGCGGGAGTCGGCGGCCGTGATCGCGTAGTTCTGAGCCGACGAGTCGATGCCTGCATAGTTGATTCCAACGACGCGGCCCTGATCGTCGAGCAAGGGCCCACCAGAGTTGCCGGGGCGGATGCGGGCATCGTGCTCGAGCACCCGATCAACCGACGACCAAGTCGACTCGCCGCTGGCCTCGGTGGAGCTCACGATCCCCCTGGTGAGGGTGTAGTCGGCGTCGTCGACGCTGGTCGCATCGCTGCCCGGGTAGCCGGCTGCGAACACATCGAGGCCAGGTGCAACATCTCCGTCGTGGAACTCGAGATAGGGGTAGTCGCTGCCATCGAGTTGGATGACCGCCAAGTCGAAGCACTCGCTAACGCCCAGGATCCTTGCGTTCACGGGCTTGGTCTCACCGGGCATGTAGACCCTGAGCAACGCCGCTCCGGTGACCACATGGTTGTTGGTCACCACCAGTCCGTCGGGAGAGATGATGAAGCCGCTGCCCCACCCGCCGGCGTTGGCCATGGTGCCAACCTGGGGGTCGATGAAGGTTCCCTCCATGGCGATCTTCACAACCGACTGGGCGGCCGTGGTCACGTCGGTGGCCGTGTTCGTAGCAGCGGTCGTGGTGGTCGCGTCGGCCGGAGCCTTGGTGACCTTTGGTGCTTGCGATGACGACGGGGCCACCGTGCTGGTGGCTTTGGCGCCTGTCTCGGCGAGGGTGCTGCCCCCGCCGCTACAGGCACTCGCGAACAGTGCCAAGCCCGACAGAACGATCGCCACACGCCGCATGGTTCCTCCTCATCAACTGCGCGCGACCGCACACCGTAAGTAGTGAGATGGGAAGGGCTTGTAACGCAATTTTGCGGATACCTCGCAACAGCAATCCACCCGGCATCGGGGCCCCCACGAAAAGCGGTGTCCAACCGCCGGGGCCTGCCTATGCCAGCACCTCGACTTGGCAGCGCACGCCGGGGGACCGTGCCAACCGGGCGTCGACCTCGTTCGACGTGGGCACGGCGGCGCAGGGTGGAGTGGGCCTCGTCGGGCGCCACCTGCGAATCAGCCGGCCAGGGTCACCGTCCTGAACAGGTCCCAGCTGATGCGGGTGGCGTCGATGTCGGACGTGGTGTGGCCCAGCCAGCCGGGTTGGGCGTCGGCCACCGGTGAACCCGGCCAGGCATGTCCGCCACCCTCGATCCGGAAGAACTTCAGCGGGCAATCGGCATAGTTGACCGACACCACCTCGGCGGACAGCCGGGACTCGACCGCTGGCCCGCAACCTGCATCGGCAGCGAACTCTTCGAACGCCGCGAAGTCGGGATCGAACGGCTCCACCGGGTCGGCGGTGCCGTGGAACGCGTAGTAAGGCACGACCCGCGACGGGCTGCATCCCGGCGTGCGCATCACCCCGGCGATGGAGGTTGCGGCCGCGATCCGGTCGGCCATCTCGCACACCAGGATCGAGGTGAAGAACCCGCCGTCGGACATGCCGGTGGAATACACCCGGCTCGCATCCGCGCACCACGTCGCCTCAAGCTCGTCGATCAATGCCGCGACGAACGCCAGGTCGTCACGCCCCGGATCGCGGGCCGGATTGAGCTCCCAGCCGTTGGCGCTGCGCCCCGGGTTGGGCACGCCGGT
>CAZDYO010000236.1:0-4795 GCA_964509555.1 uncultured Acidimicrobiales bacterium | reverse complement strand
CAACCCCCTCCCCCGCGGAATCCGGGCCTCGATCAACAAGGGCGTCGAAGTCGGCCGGGAACACCCCGAAGGCGACGTTCCCGTCCTCGAACCATCAGAGGTTCCGCTCATGTTCAGCGGCACCTACGGGCTGGGCTCGCGGGATTTCCGACCCGAGCACGTGATCGGCGCCTACGAATTCGCCGTCGACAAGATCCACCGCCAGGACGGAAGCGGCCACCACGACGGCGTCAGAAACTTCGTGCTGGGAGTCGACCACCCCCACGCGGTCGTCGCCGACCGCAAGCCGTCGCTGCTTCCCGAAGGCGCCATCGCCGTTCGCTTCCATTCGATCGGCGGCTGGGGAATGATCACCACCGGCAAGAACCTCGGCGAGATCATCGGAGCGTTCGGCGACGACCTCATGCGCCAACGCGGCGAGTTCGACGAGTTCGGCCACCCCAAGGAGATCCTCCACATCTCCGCCAACCCGAAATACGGATCAGAGAAGAAGGGCGCCCCCACCCAGTACTTCCTCGTGGCCGCACCCGAACGGGTGAGGGTCAACTGCGATCTGCGCCACGTCGACGTCGTCCTGTGCTGCGACCCCAAGGCCTTCACCCACACCAACCCGCTCGAAGGCATGAACCACGGCGGCACCTTCATCATCGAATCCGACGAAGACCCGGAATCGGTATGGGAACGAATCCCCGTGGCCTCCCGCCGCGAGATCATCGAAAAAGACATCCGGGTCTTCTCCCTCCCGGGCTTCCGCATCGCAAGAAACGCCACCTCCCGAGAAGACCTCCAGCTGCGCATGCAGGGCAACGCCTTCCTCGGGGCGTTCTTCCACTTCTCCGGTTTCCTCGAGGAATACGGCGTGAGCGAGGAACACTTCCACGAAGTCGTACGGGCCCAATACAACAAGAAGTTCGGCCGGTTCGGCGACGCCGTCGTCGAATCCAACATGGTCGTCATGACCGAAGGCTTCAACCTCGTCCAGGAAATCCCCCACGGACCCATCGACGCCCCCGACCGATCAGGAATGCGGGCCCCGGCCCTCGACTCCTGCTCCACCTGCACACCCGCGCCGCTGTCGCTCGAAACACCATCCGAACAGAAGGTGCGCATCCCCCTCGCCCGCACGTCGACCTTCGACGCCGAGTTCCGCGCCGGCCTCGGCTACAACCAGCCGGCATCGCCGCTGGCATCGGTCGGCATGATGGCCGCAGCCACCGGCGCCACCGCCAGCAAATACGGCGCCCGTCGACGGACCCCCGTCTGGGACCCCGACAAGTGCACCCAGTGCATGGACTGCATCACCGCGTGCCCCGACACCGCCCTGCCCAACACCGCCCAGGACATCTCCACCGTGCTCACCGCGGCCGCCAATTCCTACGTCGCCGATCTCGACGACCGCCGAACCTTGCTGGCCGCGATCCCCGATCTCGACGCGGCAGTGCGCGAGAGGATGAACGCCGCCATCGCCGAGAAAGACCCCAAGCACTTCGTCGACCTGCTGCGCGAAGAGGTCAACGCATCCACCACGATCAGCGAAGCCGCCCGCCAGCAGTTCCTCGCCCTGTTCGAACGCGTTCCCTTCGCCTACTTCAAAACCCCGGCGGTGTACCGCACCCTCGAAAAGAAGACCCCGGGCGCCGGCGGCCTGTTCGCCATCATGGTGTCCGACCTCTGCAAGGGCTGCGGCGAATGCGTCGTCGAGTGCGGCGAACACGACGCCCTCCACATGATCGACGAGACCGAAGAAATCAACGCCGACCACGTCAGCGGCACCAACTTCCTCAAGAGACTCGCCGACACACCCGCCAAGTACCTCGGGCGTTTCGACCCCGAACACCCCGAAGAGTCACACGTCGCCCAGCTGAAAAACCTGCTGATGCAACGCAGCAGCTACGAAGCCCTGGTCAGTGGCGACGGTGCCTGCGCCGGCTGCGGCGAGAAGACCGCACTCCACGCCATCGCGTCGATCACCGAGTCGTACATGCGGCCGATCTACCACGCGAAAGCCGACCGCCTCGCCGCCAAAGTCGACCGCCTCGCCGCCGAGGGAGAAGACCTCATGGCCGCGCTGGCCAAGGACCACCCCGAGGAACACGCGCTGCTCCACCGGGCCGTCGCCCACCTGCTGATGGGCCTCGGCGGCGACTCACCCGAAGACATGGAAACCCGCCTCGTCGAACACGGCAAGATCACCGACGCCGAAGTGGTCGACGCCATCGCCACCGCAATGCGCCAGGACGCCTTCAACCACCGCCACCTGCAAGCCGTCGACGGCACCCTCCCCAACGGAATGTCGGTCATGGCCATGGGCGCCCACACCGGCTGCAACAGCGTCTACGGCTCCACCCCCGTCAACAACCCCCACCCCTACCCGTGGATGAACTCGCTGTTCCAGGACGGCGCCACCATCTCGTGGCTGTTCGGCGAGAGTTTCATTCTCGACCACGCCCGCCGGTCGGTGATGCCCGAGCGCCTCTGCGACACGCTGCTCGATCGCGACACCAACATCTTCAACGAAGACGAATACGACCTCATGGTCCACATGTCCGACTCGCAGATGACCGCCCGGGAAATCCGTGAACTGCCGAAGGTGTGGGCCGTCGGCGGCGACGGCGGCATGGGCGACATCGGCTACCAGAACGTGTCGAAGGTGGTCCTGCAAAACCGGCCCAACGTCCACATGATCCTTCTCGACACGCAGGTCTACTCCAACACCGGAGGCCAGAACTCCGACTCCACCCCCATGCCGGGCGGGCTCGACATGAACCAGTTCGGCGCAGCCTCGCAGGGCAAGCTCACCGAGAAGAAGGGCGTGGCCGAAAGCTTCATCGGCGGACACGGCTCGCCGTTCGTCGCCCAGGTGTCGGTGGCCAACACCGCCCAGTTCTACAAGGCCATCCTCGACGGCCTCGAATACCGGGGCACGGCGTTCTTCCAGTGCTACACCACCTGCCAGCCCGAACACGGCGTACCCGACGACATGTCGACCCAGCAGGCCATCCGGAGTCGCGACTCACGGGCCATGCCACAGTTCGTGTTCCGGCCCGCCCGCGGCGAGACCTACGCCGACGCCCTCGACCTGGGCGGCAACCCCAGCCCCAACCGCGACTGGTACCAGAAGACCTCGAAGGCCTCCGGACGCCACTACGCCTACACCGTCGCCCACTGGGCCGTCACCGAAGCCCGGTTCCGCCGCCACTCCAAGCCCGCGGCCTCCACCGAGGGACTGATCAACCTCGACCAGATGCTGCTTCTCGTCACCCAGAACGACGTCGTCGAGAGGCACGTGTTCAACCCCGACCACCGCTCCTTCATCCCCGACTTCGGCGTCTACACCGAGGTCGAGGACGACACCGGCAAGGTGCGCGCCGTGGTGTTGTCGCGACAGATGGTGTTGTTCTGCGTGGAGCGGCGCCGGGGTTGGCGGATGCTTCAGAGCCGGGCCGGCATCACCAACGTCGATTACGAGGCCCAGAAAGCCGTCCTGGCCGCGCTCGACGCCGACGACACCGGCGAAGACCGGTTCGCTCTCGCCGCCCGCGTCCACGAAGAGGAACTCGCCAAGCTGCTCGCCGACGCGTAGCCGGGGCCCTCAACCGGGCCCGACCATGGCTCCCCCGGCGGCCAAGTCTCGCCGCAAGGTTTCCACATCGACTTCATGCACCCGACCGTCGGCGCCGAGTGATGCCGCCGCGGCCGCGCCCGCGGCTTCGCCGGTGGCCATCGCCGCCGGGATTTCCTTGGTGGCCTGATGGACGTACCGGCTCGTTGAGATGCAACGCCCGGCGGTGATCATGTTGGTGAGCGTCGGGGTGGTCAGGCACCGAAACGGAATGTCGTAGACCACCCCCCGTTTGGTCCAGTGGCCGGTGCGGGCCACCGAATCGGCGAAATGCGTGTCGCCGTCGTCCTTGCCCAACACGTAGTCGCCGACCAAGCGGCGCGACTCGGTTATGCCCAACTGCTTGGCAATGTCGTCGAGCCACGCTTCGCCGAAACCGGGGACGTCGCGACGCAACCGGGCTGCCTCCCGGATGACCTCCCGCCGGCATTCGACCTCGGCGCGGGTCAGGGCCACCGGATCGAGGGGGTCGATCTTCGAGGCCGCGACCCCGGGCCCTCCCCACGGCACCAGCACCCGTCCGGGATCGGTGGTGCGAAAGTACGACGCGCCGGCGTCCGATTCGTCGTCGAGACCGGTCACTCCGCCCATGCGGAACCACTGATACGGATACACCTCCACCGACTCGGCTGGCGCGCCCGAGTGGGTGAACACGTCGCCATCACCGGAGGTGTCAACGACCACGGTGGGCATGATCACCTCGCGGCCGGCCTTCGATTCGATCACCACCGCCTCGATACGCCCATCGACGGTGTGGGTGGCCGCGCACGATGTGTGGAGACGCAGATGCACCCCCTCGGCCTCGAGCAGCTCGTAGGCCACACTCAGAAACGACTCCGGCTCGAAAGCCACCGAGTAGCGGACGTTCTCCGGCGGGGCACCCCAGACCAGGCCGTAACTCCGCCAGCGGGCGACGGCCTCGGGATCTTCGCTCCCCCACTCGCCACGGGTCGGGTACCGGGCCGCGCCGAGATCGTCCAGTCGGTCGACGAACTCCTGGCATATGCCGGCCACCACCTGCCGACCCTCACCGTCGTCGAGTGTGAGCAGCAGATTGATGAGCCCGAATCCCGCCAGCCCACCAACGTGACCGAGTCGTTCGATCAGCCAAGTTTCTGCACCCCTTCGTGAGCTGGCCAGGGCCGCGGCGATTCCGGCCGCACCCGCACCCAC